>DASYXE010000175.1:0-4658 GCA_035935375.1 Gemmatimonadaceae bacterium
GAACGTCCCGAAGCGCTCCACTTTCGGTTTTTGATACACGCGACGCCTCCCTTGTGTCGTGTGGCCGGGCCGCTTGCCCGGCAGAAGTCCGGCCCCCGTGGCCGTCGAGCATACTGCACGACAACATTCGAATCTAACGCCGCACGACACAGGGAGGCGTCGCGTGTATCAGAAACCTAAAGTGGAGCGCTTCGGGACGTTCCGGGAGCTCACGCAGATCGGTCTGCAGGGGTCCTCAGATGGCTTCACCATCTGTGGTATCGGCGGAACCGGCAACAACTTCTGCGGCACCCCGGACAACCCGTGTCCTAGGGTGGGTTCCTAACGCTCCATCCGGGGAGGCCGTCGATGTTCCGGCGGCCTCCCTGGTTTCCCTCCTTCGCATGCCCGACTACTCGATCTTCGGCGGGTGTCTGCGCTCCGAGATCGTTTTTCCCGAGCTTCGTGAGTCGTCGGACGCCGCGCCTAACTGGACCTTTTCCGCGCGCACGAGCGCGCCGCCCCTCGACGCCGCTGAGCCGTTAGGCGAGCTCGAGGTGGCGCCGACGTGTCGCGTGCGCATGTCGCGGCACGCGCACGGCTACCGGCTCGAGTACGACGACACCGGCATCTACGATGTGTCGCCCGACGGGCGGACCATCGCGTGGACGAGCGGGCCCAATCCGGCGCAGACCGCCGTGCGCGCCGACGTCACCGGCCGCGTCCTCGCGACCGCGCTCCATGCGGCGGGGCTCATCTGCCTGCACGGAAGCGCCGTCGCGCTCGACGGCGGCACCATCGCGTTTCTGGCGCCCAAGTTCCACGGCAAGTCGACGCTCGCGCTCGCCCTCGCCCGCGCCGGCGGCCGCCTGGTGACGGACGACGTGCTGCCGGTCGAGTTAGGCGCGCAACCCACCGCCGTTCCCGGCGTGCACCAGGTGAAGCTCTGGGATGACACCGCCGCCCTGTTCGGCGTGTCGCGCGACGGCGTGGAGGCCGGCGAGAAGCACCTCGTGCACGACTTCTCCGAGACGGCGCTCATGACCGACCGGTCGCCGCTCGCCGCCTGCTACCTGCTGGCGCCGGTGACGGGCGACGAGACGCCCGGAGCGCCCGCGGTGCGGACGAAACTCGGCGACATCGCGTCGGCCCTGGCGCTGGTGCGCCAGGTGACGTTGGGCGCTCTGTTAGGCGGGAGCGAGGCCGGGGTCGTCTTCGACCGGGCCGTGTCCCTCGCCAAAGCGGTACCGGTGTACCGCCTCGATGTGGTGCCCGGCCTCGAGCGGGTTCCCGAGATCGTGTCGCAGCTCCTCGCGTGGCACGGCGCAGGCACGCCCATGGCGGCGGCGTGACGGAAACCGCGACGCCGACGCCGCTCGCGGCGCCCATCCCTGCCGCCGCGCGTCCCGTCTCCGTCGTCCTCGATGGCCTCGGCAAGCGGTTCCCGGAGCGGCGCGGCTGGATGCAGATGATGCGGCATCCGCGGCGCGTCTCCTACACGCCGGTGCTGCAGCACGTGAGCGCCGAGGTCTACGAGGGCGAGTTCTTCGGCCTGCTCGGGCCGAACGGAGCGGGAAAGACGACGCTGTTCAAGATCCTGGCGACGCTGGTCCTGCCCGACGCCGGCACCGCCACCATCGCCGGATTCGACATCATCCAGGAGGCGGCGCGTGTGCGGCGCGTGCTGGCGCCGGTCATCGCCGACGAGCGCAGCCTGTACTGGCGCCTGTCCGCCCGCGAGAATCTCGAACTATACGGCGTGCTGCAGGGCCTCGACCGGCGCGCGGCGCGTGAGCGCGCGGCGGAGCTGCTGCGCGTCGTCGGACTCGACGACGCGGGGATCAAGATCGTCGCGTCGTTCTCGTCGGGCATGAAGCAGCGCTTGCTGATCGCGCGCGCACTCATCGGCGCCCCGCGCGTGCTGCTCCTCGACGAGCCGACGCGCAGCCTGGATCCGATTTCGGCGCGGCAATTTCGCGCGTTCCTGCGCGAGGAGATCGCGGGGCGGCAGAAGTGCACGGTGTTGCTCGCCACGCACAACACGGAAGAAGCACTCGAGCTGTGCGATCGGGTTGCCGTGCTCGATCACGGACGCATGCTGGCGACGGGCACGGCGGCGCGTCTCTCTCGCGAGAACGGCGATGAGCGCTATCGGTTGTGGACGCGCGATCCGGGTCAGCCGGGGATCGCGGCACTCGTCGAGCGCGGCATCGCGCGCGATGTCGAGCTGCGCGGCCTGGACGACGACGGGTGGTCGATTGTCGAGATGGAGATTCCGGGCGGTCCCGATCGTGCCGCGCAGGTGTTGGCCTTTCTCACGGAACAGAACATCCCGATCTCGCGGTTCGAGCGCGTGACGCTGTCGTTGGCCGACCTGATCCAGCGCATCGTGGAGCGACAGGATCGACCGGAGGTTGCCGATGCGTGAGTGTTGGGCGTTGATCGTCGCCAGTTGGAAAACGGCGTTGAGCTATCGTCTGTCGATGGCGTTCTCCCTGGTGTCGCTCGTCATCGGCATCGTGCCGGTGTACTTCGTCGCGCGGGCATTGCAGACGACGATGGCGCAGTCGATCGAGCTGCAGGGCGGCGAATATTTCGCGTTCCTGCTCATCGGCATGATCGCGCTCACGTTCATCATGACGGCCGTGAACGCGATTCCGGGCGTGGTGACGAGCGGCATTTCGACCGGGACGCTCGAAGCGCTGCTGAGCACGCGCGCGTCGCTGACCGAGCTTCTGTCCGGGCTCATCGGGTACAGCTTCATGTGGACGGGCCTCCGAAGCGTCGTGATGCTGGCGGCCGGTCTTGCGTTAGGCGTGCACCTGGTGTGGGGCGCGTGGCTGTCGTCGCTCGTCATCATGGCGCTCATCGTGCTCGCCTACCTGCCGTTCGGCATCTTCTCGGCGGCGCTGCAGCTGGCCTTCCGCACGGCGGGCCCGCTGCCCTCGGCGGTGCTCGTGGCTTCCAGTTTCCTGGGCGGCGTATACTATCCCACGCATGTGATGCCGTCGTGGCTGCCGCGGTTGTCGGACGCCATCCCACTCACGTACGGCCTGCGCGCCCTGCGCATGACGTTGTTGGAGGGGATTCCGTTCCGGGACGTGCTCCCCGACGTCGCGACCCTGATCGGTTTCGTCCTGTTGCTCACGGCACTGAGTCTGTTCGCGCTCACGGAGGCGTTGCACTACGCGCGTCGCAGCGGAACGCTTGCCCAGTACTGACGCCATCCCGCTCGTGCACGCCGTGCGGGGCGGACGTGCGTTGTCCCCGGAAGCCAGATTGCTCCTACTGAGTGCCGGCGGTCCCGAAAACGACGACCAGTTGCGCGAGCTCGTGGTCGGGCCGTTGGATTGGGAGCGTCTGTGCGCGCTCGCCACGCGCGAGCGCGCGGAGCCGGTGCTGTACGAGCGGCTGCGATCGGTGTCGGCGCGGCGGGGCGTGCTGCCGGCGGGCGCGGCGCCGCTCGAGCGGCTCGCCCGCGTGTCGCAGTTCCGGATGATGCACCTGGAGCAGCGGTTAGGCGAATCGCTGGCGGCGCTGGCGCGCGAGCGGGTCGAGGCGATGCTGCTCAAGGGCGCGGCGCTGGCGATCACCGTGTACGGCTCATTCGTCAGGCGGCCGATGTCGGACCTCGACCTGCTCCTGCGCGGCGGCAGCGCCGTCGCGGGTCGCGCGCGGGCCACGCTCCTGGCGTCGGGGTGGGTGACCACAGAGCTCGAGCAGCTGCACGAGTTCTTCGAGGGGCACCAGCATTTGCCGGCGCTCGAGGATGCGCGCGGCACTGGCGTGCAGCTCGAGCTCCACACGGCGCTGTTCTTCGCGGGGCATCCGTTCCGGCTGTCGCCCGAGGACATCTGGTCTCGCGCCACGCCCATCATCGCGTTCGGCCAACGGACGAGCGTGCCCTCGGTGCACGACCAACTGCTGCACCTCTGTCTGCACTTCGCGTGGTCGCACATGATGGCGACCGGCGCGTGGCGTGCGTTCCGCGATCTGCACACGCTGATCGGGACCGGCGACATCTCGTGGGATGACTTCATCGCGCTGGCGAAATCGAGCCGCGGCGGCAGCTGCTGCTACTGGACGTTCCGGTTGGCGCACCGGTTGTCCGGGGTGCGCGTGCCGGAGTCGGCCTTGGAGGCGCTCAGGCCGCCGGTTCCGGAGTTCGCGCTCCAACGGTTGGAGGGACACTTCGCGGCGAATCTCTTCCCCACCGAGTCGGTGTGTCCATCCGTGGCCATGGCGTACACGATGTGGCGCGTGGGCGTGCGTCCCAAGTGGAGCGGGCACGGGAGCGTGCGTCCGTGGGACCGCACCGATGATCTGCTGTTCGACGAGACGACGCGCATGTCGGGTCCGCGCCGGCTCGCGGAGCACATACGGAATGCGCGTGGGTGGGCGAGGTATGCGAGGGCGGTGCTCAGAGGATAGGGAAGCGCTCGCTGGCGCTCGCTTGGGGAAGCGCTGCGCTTGGGGAAGGGGGAAGCGGCGGGCTACGCCGCCTGAGAGTAAGGAAGGATATCAGTTGTCAGTGGGTCGAGAGATCGCGTCGCGTCAAGCCGCTGCGCTACCGTTCCCACTTCGCGTGGACATCGATGTTCTTCCATTCCCCCAGGCGGCTTAGGCCGCCGCTTCCCTCTTCCCCAAGCGCAGCGCTTCCCCAAGCGAGCGCGAGCGAG
>DASYXE010000176.1:0-5247 GCA_035935375.1 Gemmatimonadaceae bacterium
CGGTGACGAGCACGTCGGTCGGATAGAACGCGCGCAGATCGCGCGCCTCGTCGTTCGGCCAGCCCAATGTCGACAACGGCCAGAGCCAGGACGAGAACCACGTGTCGAGCACGTCATCGTCCTGCCTCACCGCGCCGCCGCACCTCGCGCACGCCGTCACGTCGTCGCGGCTCACGATCGGCTCACCGCCGCACGCGTCGCAATACCACACCGGGATGCGGTGACCCCACCAGAGCTGGCGGGAGATGTTCCAATCGCGGATGTTCTCCATCCAGTTCACGTACACCGCTTCCCAGCGCTCGGGCAGCACGCGCAGCCGTCCCGCCCGCAAGGCCTCGAGCGCCGGCTTGGCCAGCGGCGCCATGCGCACGAACCACTGGTCGGACAACCGCGGCTCGACCACCGTGTCGCACCGGTAGCAGTGCCGCACCGCGTGGTGGTGCGGCTCGACCTTCACCAGTTGGCCGGACGCGCGCAGCATCTCGACGATGCGTGCACGCGCGTCGAACCGGTCCAGTCCGCGCAGCGATTCCGGCACGCGACCCGCCGCGTCCGCGCCCTCGCGCATCGCGCCCACCTCGTCGATCACCACCGGCATCGGCAAGCCGTGGCGCACGCCCACCTCGAAATCGTTGGCGTCGTGCGCCGGCGTGATCTTCACCACACCCGTGCCGAACGCGGGATCCGCGTACGGGTCGGCGATGACGGGGAGCTCGACGCCCACGATGGGCAGCAGCACGTGCCGCCCAACGAGATCGCGATAGCGGTCGTCGTCGGGATGCACCGCCACCGCCACGTCGCCTAACATTGTCTCGGGACGCGTGGTCGCCACGACGAGGGTGCGATGGGGATCGCCGGCCACCGGATATGCGATCTGATACAGCTCGCCGGCTTCGTCCGCGAATTCCGCCTCTTCGTCGCTCAGCGACGTGAGGCAGCGCGGGCACCAGTGGATCACGCGGTGGCCCTTGTAGATCAGACCGGCTTCGTACAGTCGCACGAACGCCTCGCGCACCGCGCGCGACAACTCCGGCGAGAACGTGTACGCGGTGCGCGTCCAGTCGCACGAGGCGCCGATCGCTTCCAGCTGCTTGAGTATCACGCCGCCCGTCTCGGCCACGAATCGCGTGGTGCGCTCGACGAACGCGTCGCGTCCCACATCGAACCGCGTGAGTCCTTCCTGTGCGAGCTGGCGCTCGATCACGTTCTGCGTCGCGATGCCCGCGTGGTCCGTGCCGGGCACCCACAGCGCCTCGTCGCCCGCCATGCGTCGCCACCGCACGATCACGTCTTGAACCGTGTCGTTCAATCCGTGACCCATGTGCAGCACCGCCGTGACGTTGGGCGGCGGAATCACGATGACGAACGGCACGCGGTCGCCGCCGAGCCGCGTGCTCTGGTCCGCGTCCGCGGTGAACACGCCGGCGGCCTTCCACCGCGCGTAGAGCGCGGCGTCGAGGCGAGTGGGATCGTATTGTGGAGCGAGGTCTGCGCGCATAGACCTCGAAAGATATTCGCTTGGGCCGGCCGCGACCAACGGGCCAGCCCAAGCGTGATGCTACTCGTGCTCCTCGCGCGTCACGTCACGATCGAGCGGCCCGCGTCGCATCGCACCGTGCTCGCGACGTTCGTCGCGCGCGTGCTCGGCGGAATCGGCACGACCGATGGCCAAGCGATTCACCACCGATTCGACGCCGTCGACGCGACGCGCCACCGCGGCCGCGTGATGGGATTCGTCGTCGGTGTCCACCCATCCCGAGAGCTCGATCAAACCATCGCCCACGGCGCTGATGTCGATGGCGCGTTCGCGCAGCGTCGAATCGGCTTGGAACGCCTCGAGCACGTGATCCTCGAGCGCGGCGTGCGCATCGTCCTCATCTGCTTCCTCGGCCTCGAGCTCTGCCTCGAACGACTCGTCGTCCTCGAGCTCTGCTTCATCCAACTCGTCCTCGAAGTCCTTCTCGTGCGCCGCGTCGGTTTCCGGAAGTTCATCGTCGTCCGCTTCGCTCTCCTCGAGCTCGGCCCAACGATCCTTGACGCGTGCCGTGATGCCGGCGATGCCGCCGGCCTTCTGTGCGACGAGCATTCCGACTGCGAATCCCGCGACGGCGCCGATCATGAGGCTCGCGAAGGTGCCGCCGGATTCCGGCTCCTCGTAGCGAATGCGATACTTGTGCATAGTCCGACCTGTAGCGGAGGGTGACTCGCAAGGATAGTTTAGCGTGAAGCAGCAGAAGCGTGAGCGCAAGAGGCGCGCCCGCTTAGCGCCCGAGACCGCAAGGTCTGCGCTCCTCCCGAATACGACACATGATCGATCGTTCGCCCATAGCGCCGCCCCCGCAAATGAGCAGGGACCACGAGCTCACGCTCACGCTTCCCGATGGCTCCGAGCGAAACGTTCCTGCAGGAACGTTGCCGCGCGACGTTGTCGCGTCCATCGGCGCGGGGCTGTTGCGCGCCGCCGTTGCCGTGGAGGTCGATGGGCAGATCCAGGATCTGGTGACGCCGCTCCGCCGGGGCGGACCGTTCCGCGTCCTCACGGAAAAAGATGTGGCCTCGCTCGACGTGTTGCGCCATTCGGCCGCGCACATGCTGGCCACGGCGGTGCGGCGTCTCAGGCCGCGCGCGAAGATCGGCTTTGGTCCCTCCATCGAGGACGGCTTCTACTACGACTTCGAAGTCGAGCAGCCGTTCACGCCCGAAGACCTGACGGCCTTCGAGGACGAGATGCGGAAGGTGGCACAGGAAAAGTTTCCGTTCGTGCGCGAGGAGGTGAACCGCGCCGACGCCGAGCGTCGTTTTGCCGACGACCCGCTCAAGCTCGAGCGATTGGCAGAGCTCGGCGACGATGAGGTGATTTCGGTGTACACGGACGGTCCGTTCGTCGACCTGTGCCGCGGCCCGCACGTGCCCGACACGTCGCGCGTGAAGCACATCAAGCTGATGCACACGGCGGCGGCGTACTGGCGCGGCGACGAGCACCGCCAGCAGCTCCAGCGCATCTACGGCACGGCCTGGTTCTCCAAAGACGATCTCGACGCCTACCTCCATCGCCTCGAGGAAGCAAAGCGCCGCGATCATCGCACGTTAGGCAAGGAGCTCGACCTCTACTCGGTGGACCAGCGCGTTGGGCCGGGTCTCATTCTCTGGCATCCGCGCGGCGCGATCATCCGGAACGAGATCGAGAACTTCGAGCGCGAGCTCGTGCTGCGCCACGGCTACGACCTGGTGTACACGCCGCACATCACGAGCGAAAAGTTGTTCGAGATCTCGGGGCACATCGTGAACTTCCGCGAGAACATGTTCGGCGCCATGGACGTGGAAGGCGCGTCGTATCGCCCGAAGCCGATGAACTGCCCGGGGCACATCTGCATTTACCAGGCGCACCAGCGCTCGTATCGCGACCTGCCGCTCCGCTTCGCGGAGTTCGGCACGGTGTACCGCTACGAGCGGAGCGGCGTGCTGCACGGCATGCTGCGCGTGCGCGGCTTCACGCAGGACGACGCGCACGTGTTCTGCACACCGGAGCAGGTCGATTCGGAAATCGAGCGACTGCTCGACCTGGTGGACGAGATGCTGCGCGTGTTCGGCTATCCGTACACGATCGAGTTGTCGACGCGCCCCGACAATGCGCTGGGCGCGCCCGAGATCTGGACGAGCGCCGAAAACATGCTGGCGCGCGCGCTCGAGCGGCGCCGACAAGCCTACACGATCGATGCCGGCGGGGGTGCGTTCTACGGACCCAAGTTGGACTTCAAGCTGATCGATGCGATCGGCCGGAAATGGCAGGGCCCGACGGTCCAGCTCGACTTCAATCTGCCCGAGCGGTTCGGCCTCGAGTACATCGGCGCCGACAACCAGGCGCACCGTCCGGTGATGCTGCACCGCGTGCTCGTGGGGTCCATGGAGCGATTCGTGGGCGGACTGATCGAGCACTACGCCGGTGCGTTCCCGCTCTGGCTCGCGCCGGAGCAGCTGCGCGTCATCCCGATCACGGACGAGGTGCGCGACGCCGCGGCAGCCGTTGCCGCACGGGCGAAGGAAGCGGGATTGCGAGTCTCACTCGACGATCGCGCGCAAACGCTCAATTACCGCATTGCGGAGGCCGAGCGGCTCAAGACGCCGTACATGGCGATCGTCGGCAAGCGCGAGGCGTCGGCCGGCACGGTGGCGCTGCGCGAGCACCGGTTAGGCAGAGACCAGAAGCCGCAGGTGATGCCGGTGGACGATCTCGTTCGTCGCCTGGTCGACGAAGTGAAGACGCGCGCGGTAGCGGGAACGGCCCAGTAGGGCCCCACGCCTAACTGGTGTGGGCTGGCTCGCTCGACGGTGGCACGAGCCCCTCCATACGCAGATAGACGACGATGTTGCCGTAGTGCTCCCACGTGTGCCACAGGTTCCAGTTCAGCATGCCGAACCGCGTGCGGTTCTGCCCCTGGACCATCTCGACGCCCGTCGAATCCGTGAGCGCATTGTATGCGCCGTCGCAATACGCGAACGCCGCCTTGAGCGCCTCGACCAGGTCGCTCTTCTTCGACAACGAATTCTCGATCTGCCGATAGGCTCCCTTTCTCACCTCGCCCTTCACGGGTGAGCAGAGGTTGTACTGGTCATCTGCCACGTGCGCCACTTGCTGGCCGAACGTGCGCACGTCAGGCGACGGTTTGAAGCTGTAATCGGCCTCGGGCATCTTCTCGGCGGCGCGAACGAAGTAGTCACGGATGGTCTTGTAATCCGACTGCAGACCCGTGCTGAGCGGGTTGGCCTGTGCCGAGCAGACGCTCGTGCTGCCGGCGATGAGGGCGAGTAGTGTGAATACGGTCAGCCGGTTCATGGTGAGGCTCCGTAGCAGAGTGCGATAAGTGGCGTGCATCCGAACCTGGGTCTCGCAAACCGGCGTGATGCGCAAAGGCGACCCCCGGTGCACGTGGGTGGACCCTCAGCGCCCAGGGCCGTTCCCGTCATTCAGGGGGCGGCCCTTTGTTTTTGTGCCCAATCGGCGATCGAGCCTCGTTGTGAGCCATCCGTCCGGCGCATAATCTTCATAGGATATGATGCGCCCGCTGACCTGTCGACACACGACCCATGGCTGACCCCACTCGCACACCCGTCATCATCAGCGCCGTTCGCACCCCGGTCGGCAAATTCCTCGGCGCCCTCGCGCCGGTAACCGCCCCATCCCTCGGCGCCACCGCGATCAAGGCTGCCGTCGACCGCTCGCAAATCCCGCTCGATGACATCGATGAA
>DASYXE010000177.1:0-5554 GCA_035935375.1 Gemmatimonadaceae bacterium
CCAGAAGAAGAGATACGGCGAAATCGTGGTACCGAGGATGGCGACGACCATGAGCAGGTAGTTGCGGCCCACCGACAGATGGGGCACAAACGTGCCTAACGCAACCGCGCGCCAGTCCGGCCGCGCGAAGAACGCGGCGGCCACGTACGCGAACAGCACCAGCGTCAGCCACTTGAAGATGCGCGTCATGCGCGCGTACGACGCGAACACGAGCAGCGCGAGAATGAGCAGGGTAAAGACCGGCACGAACCAGAGTGCGTTGGCGCCGGTGAGCAGCGCCGCGGACGCGCCCATACCGCCCAGGTCCGCCGCGATGTTGATGGTGTTGCCCGCGAAGAGCAGCAGGCACACGAGCCACAGGAGCCAGCGCGAGTAGTGCACGCGCAGCACGTTCGCCAACCCGCTCTCGGCGACGACCCCCACGCGCGCGCACATCGTCTGGACCGCCGCCATGAGCGGCATGCACAGGATCGCCGTCCAGAGCAAGCCGTAGCCGAACGCGGCGCCGGCTTGCGAGTATGTCGCAATGCCAGAGGGATCGTCGTCGGCCGCGCCGGTGATCAACCCCGGCCCAAGCTCACGCAGCCCGCGGCCAATCCCTCGATCCGCGCGCGCCTGCTCGTCGGCGGCGCGCGCCTGAGCAACAACCCGGTCGTGCGCGCGGCCACGCAACGCCACACGCACGACCGCTCGTTAGACGACTGGCCGGCGGCCGGTCGCCAGGCGCACGATCAGTAAAATGATGGCGATCACCAACAACAGGTGAATGAGCCCGCCCGCGACGTGGAACACGCCGAACCCGAGCGCCCACAGGATCACGAGAATCACGATCAGCGTCCAAAGCATGGCATCCTCCATCGCAGTATGCCTCGCCTTGACCGCCGGCGAGTGATCGCGAGAAAAGCAACTGTCGTGCCCGCGACGGAAATGCCGCGCGTCGTATGGGACCCCAAGCGTACGCGACTGCGAGCCGTCAACGATTAGACGGCTCTGACCGGCCTCCGGAACACGATATGCAAACCGCGCCCGCACTGATTCCGCACCGACATCGCGCTTGCGACGCCGGCGAGTTTGGACGCGCAGAGTCTTCGCGCACACTCGGGGGATGGGATGCAGAGGCAGGGCAGTCGATGGGCCAGTTCGTGGATCGCGATCGTGACGATGCTGGCCAAGTGAGCGCGGCATGACCGCCGCGTCGCGCACCGGAAGAGCCGTCGGTCTTGCGTTGGGCGCATGCGGCCTGGCGGGGTGCGGGCCGCTCAACGTGCTGGCGCGCGACGGCGTGACCGGCAGTAGCGAAACGTCGCTGGGCTGGTTCCTCGTCATCGTGTCGTGCGCGGTCGTGGCCATCGTCACGATGCTCGTGCTCGCGGCGTGGGCGCGATCGCGCGGGCGGCGCGCGCGCGACGACGCGGTGTTCGCCGGCAGCCCCGGCCTACCCTGGATCACGTGGGGCGGCATCATCATTCCGGCCATCGTCCTCGTCGCCGCGTTTCTGTTCACGCTCGGAACGTTGGACGCCGTCGCGGCGCCCGAGCGCGCGCCCGCGGCCATCGTCCAGGTCATCGGACATCAGTGGTGGTGGGAAGTGCGCTACGAGGGAGCCGGGCCCTCGCAGGCCGTCGTCACCGCGAACGAGATCCACGTGCCGGTGGGCGAGCCCGTTCGGCTGGAGCTCACGACCAACGACGTGATCCACAGCTTCTGGGTGCCCGAGCTGGCCGGCAAGCGCGATCTGATTCCTGGACAGACCAATACGACGTGGATCGAAGCGCGGCACGCGGGCGTGTTCGGCGGCACCTGCGGTGAGTATTGCGGTGCGCAGCACGCGCACATGCAGCTCCGCGTCATCGCCGAGCCGCCGGGCACGTTCCAGCAATGGCTCATCGACCAGCGTGCGCCGGCCGCGCAGGCGAACGACCCGAGCACGGCCGATGGGCAGCGCGTGTTCATGACTTCGGGGTGCGCGAACTGCCACACCATCCGCGGCACCGGAGCCGGCGGTGCCGTGGGCCCCGATCTGACGCACGTCGCATCGCGCACGACGATCGCCGCCGGCACGCTGCCTAACACAAAGGGCAACCTGATGGGATGGATCGTCGCGGCGCAGACCATCAAGCCGGGCAGCGACATGCCGTCGATCCCGGTCCCGTCGCGCGAACTGCAGTCGCTCGCCGCGTACCTCGAGACCTTGAGATAAGGAAGTCGCCGTGGCCACTCTCGCACCCCTGGCGACCGCACCGGTCGAACGGCTCCACGAGACGTGGGACGCGCGCCCCGGCCTCTACGGCATTCTCGGTACGGTCGACCACAAGACGATCGGCAAGCGGTACCTCGTGACCGCGCTGGTCTTCCTGATGCTCGGCGGCCTCGAGGCGCTGATCATGCGCGTCCAACTGGCGCACTCGGACACGCATCTGCTGTCGCCCGACGCGTACAACCAGCTGTTCTCGATGCACGGCATCACGATGATTTTCTGGTACGCCTCGCCGATTCTCTCGGGCTTCAGCAATTACATCTGGCCCTTGATGCTCGGCTCGCGCGACATGGCGTACCCGCGCGTCAACGCGCTGAGCTACTGGACATTCCTGGCGTCGGGGATCTTCATCTACACGGCGCTGGCCATCGGCCAGGCGCCTAACGACGGCTGGTTCGGGTACGCGCCCATGTCGCTCCGGGCGTACAACCCGGGGCTCAACATGGATTTCTACGCCCTCGGGTTGATCTTTCTCACCGTCTCGACCACCGTCGGCGCCATCAACTTCATCGGCACGGTGATGAAGATGCGGGCGCCCGGCATGTCGCTGAATCGCCTGCCGATCTTCGTCTACGGCACGATGACGGTGTCGTTCTCCATCCTCTTCTCGTTGCCGGCGCTCACGGCCGGCAGCGTGTTCCTGTTCTTCGAGCGCCGCTTCGGCATGCACTTCTTCGACGCGTCGCAAGGCGGGAGTCCGCTGCTCTGGCAGCACCTCTTCTGGATCCTCGGTCACCCGTGGGTCTACGTCATCGTGCTGCCGGCCATGGGCATGGTGTCGGAGATGATTCCGACGTTCTCGCGTCGCCCGCTGGTCGGGTATCCGTACGTCGCGTTGTCCACGATCGCCACCGGCCTCATCGGCTTCGGCGTGTGGGTGCACCACATGTTCGCGACCGGATTGCCGGCGGTGTCGATGTCGTTCTTCAGCGGCGCCAGCTTCCTCATCACCATCCCGAGCGCGATCGCGGTATTCGCGTGGATCGCCACGATGTGGTTAGGCCGACCGGTCTGGCGCACACCCATGCTCTTCTGCGCGGGCTTCGTCGTGCTGTTCGTCATCGGCGGGGTCTCGGGCGTCGTCACGGCCGCCGTGCCGTTCGACTGGCAGGTGACCGACACTTACTTCGTGGTCGCGCACCTCCACTACGTGCTCATCGGCATCAACGTCTTCCCGGTGATCGGGGCATTCTACTATTGGATCCCGAAGATGACCGGCCGGATGATGAACGAGACGTTAGGCAAGTGGAATTTCTGGACGATGTTCATCGGCTTCAACCTCGGCTTCTTCCCGATGCACATCGCCGGCCTGCTCGGGATGCCGCGGCGCGTGTACACCTATCCGGCGAGCTCCGGCTGGGACACGGTGAACCTGATCACGACCATCGGCGCCTTTCTGTTCGCCATCGGCGTGCTGTTGTTCGTGATCAACGTGTTGGTGAGTCTCCGGCGGGGCGCGTTCGCCGGGTCCAATCCGTGGGAGGCCGGCACACTCGAATGGGCGATGGAGTCGCCGCCGCCGCCGTACAATTTCGCCGTGCTCCCGATCATCCGGAGCCGCCTCCCGCTCTGGGAGGACCAGTTAGGCGACGAAACGCCCGGCATGATTCCCGGCGAAGGGCACAGCCACATCACCGAAGGCGTGGTGCTCGCGGAGGGTCGCGAGACCTTCGGGACGTCGCCGCTCGAGGCGGAGCCGCTGCACGTGCTGCACATGCCCGAGGACTCGCTGTTCCCGTTCCTGCTCGCGGTCGCCATGCTCGCGACCGCGTACGGCCTCGTGTTCTCGCAGTGGTGGCTCGCGATCGTGGGCGGCCTGGGCATGCTCGCCTGCCTCGTCGGCTGGCTGTGGCCCCGTCATCTCGTGACTGGAGAACGCGCATGACGACCACCGCGTACGACCGCACGATTCCGTTGGGCGTACACGAGGGGCGGGCGCCGGGCTGGTGGGCGATGGTGTGGACCATCGCCACCGAAGCGGCGTTGTTCGCGTTCTTGTTGTTCAGCTTCTTCTACCTGGGCTCGCAGTCCCGATCGCCCTGGCCGCCGTCCGGTCCGCTGTCGCTCAGGTTGGCGCTGCCCGACACGTTCATCCTCGTCTTGTCGAGCCTCGCGTACGCGTGGGGCGAGCGGGGCATCCGCGCCGGCCACCGCGCCCGGCTCCAGGCCGGGTTGGCGATAGCGTTCATCCTCGGCCTCGCGTTCATCATCATCCAGCGGATCGAGTGGAGCCAGCAGCCGTTCGGTCCCGGCGATCAGGCCTTTGGGTCGCTCTTTTACACGATCACCGGCTTCCACGGCGCGCACGTCATCGTGGGGCTGCTCATGAACATCCTGGTGCAGATCTGGGCGGCGCGCGGCACGTTCACGCGCGAGTCCCATCTCGCCGTGACCAACGCCGGCATGTACTGGCACTTCGTCGACATCGTATGGCTGTTCGTGTTCGCGTCGCTCTACATCTCGCCGCGCCTTGGTTAGGCACCTGGGAGGGCTCGAGCCATGACCGTCGTACCCGCTGCGCATCGGCATCCGCATGCTGGAGGCTATGGCGCCGCATGGTTCGCTCTCCTCGGCGCGCCGGCAGCGTGGACGCTGTACGAGCTCTGTTCGTACGCGATCACCGCGCACGCATGCTACCCCATGGACCACCTGATCGATACGTCGTCCATTGGCGGCGCCTGGACGGGCTCACTCATCATCACGGTCATCGCGCTCATCATCGCGCTCGTGGCGCTCGGCACCGCGACCCGTGTGTGGGGCCAGACCAAGCGGCGCACAGATGACGTGCCGCGCGGCGACCCAGAGCGCAGTGCCGTGTTCCACTACATGGCCTTCATGGGCATCCCCTTCGGAGTGCTGTTCAGCGCACTCATTGTATTCGGGATCATCTCGCTCTTCGCGGTTCCAGGCTGCCGGTGATCTCGAGTGGCGACACGATCGTCGGGCCCGGCGCCGTCTGGTCGGCCTGGCAGTGGACACCGTCGATCGTGGTGCCGCTGGTGCTGGGCACGGCGTGGTACGCCATCGGCGTGCGGGCGCTGTGGCGCAGCGCCGGAGTCGGACACGGCGTGCGCCGCGGGCAGGCCGCGTGCTGTGCGGCCGGCATCCTGACGCTCGTCATCGCGCTGGTGTCGCCGGTGGACGCGCTGGCCGAGACGCTCTTCTCGGTGCACATGGTCCAGCACCTCTTGCTGATGCTCGCGGCGGCGCCGCTGCTTGCGTTAGGCGAACCGCTCTTGCCGGCGCTGTGGGCGTTGCCGTACCGGTGGCGTCTGGCGGTCGGACGGTGGTGGCGCA
>DASYXE010000178.1:0-7234 GCA_035935375.1 Gemmatimonadaceae bacterium
GGTGCGCGTTCTGGTAGGCGTGCATCCGGCCGGGGGTCTCAGGCTGCCGTGGCGCCGCGCCTCGGCCTCGACGACGTCGCCCGACGTCAACGAGCCGACGCCCGAGGAAATGCCGGCCATCGAGCCGTATGCGCCGGAACCGATCGACGCCGATGGCGCGGGCCTCGACGCGCCGCGGGGCAGACGCCGCAAGAAATCGAAGGCGGAGCTCACCGCCGAGCACGACGAGGAAATCGCCGCCGCGATCGATGCGTCGGCCAACCCGGACATCGCCGACGACGAGCTGCCGCCCGCCGAGCTCCTGGCGCCGCCGCCGCCCCACAATGCGGAGACGAACCGCCGCGAGCTGGACGCGATGGCGGTCAAGCTCAAGGAAGCGTTAGGCACCTTCCGTGTGGACGCCGAGATCACGGGCCGCACGACGGGGCCGGTGGTGACGCAGTACGAGGTCGAGCCGGCGCCGGGCGTCAAGGTTCGGCAGATCGCCAACCTCTCCAACGACCTGGCGCTCGCCATGCGCGCCGCGAGCATCCGCATCGTCGCGCCGATCCCGGGCCGCGGAGCCGTGGGCGTCGAAGTGCCCAACCCGACGTCGGAGATCGTCGCGTTCCGCGAGCTGCTCGAATCGCGCGAGTTCCAGACGGCGCGCGCCGCGCTGCCCATTGCGTTAGGCAAGGACCTCGAAGGCAAGCCGGTGATTGCCGACCTGGCCAAAATGCCGCACCTGCTCATCGCCGGCGCCACGGGTTCCGGCAAATCCGTGTGCGTCAACACCATCATCACGGGGCTCATCTACCGGCATACGCCCCGCACGCTGCGGTTCCTGATGGTGGACCCGAAGATGGTCGAGCTGTCGGTGTACAACACGCTCCCGCACCTCAGGCACAAGGTGATCACCGACAACCGCGATGCGGCATCGGTGCTCAAGTGGGCCAAGGACGAAATGCAGGAGCGCTACGAGCTGCTGGCCGCGAACCAATGCCGCAACATCCAGGATTTCAACCGCCGCCTGCAGTCCGGTGCGACGCTCACCCGACCGCGCAATCCGGACGTGGCGTTCGAGGACCTCACGTACACGGGCGGCATTCTGCCGTACATCGTCCTGGTGATCGACGAGCTGGCCGACCTGATGATGACGGTGCAGGCGGAGATCGAGACGCCGCTCGCGCTCATCGCGCAGAAGGCGCGCGCGATCGGCCTGCATCTGATTCTCGCCACACAACGGCCGAGCGTGAACGTGATCACGGGCTTGATCAAGGCGAACTTCCCGAGCCGCATCGCGTTCCGCGTGGCGTCGCAGGTGGACAGCCGCACGATCATCGATGGCGTGGGCGCCGAGACGTTGTTAGGCAACGGCGACATGCTGTTCATCCCGCCCGGCAAGTCCGAGCCCGCGCGCCTGCAGGGCGCCTTCATCGCCGGCGAAGACACCGAGCGGCTGATGCGGTGGTACGAGGAACGCAAGACGGCCAAGCGCGCGGCGCTCGTGGCGAAGGGCCTCGCCGCCGACGAGGTGTCCGAGCCGGACATCCTCGAGATCGTGCGCCAGAAGGAAGCGCTCGAATCGGGCCTGGCGTTGCTCGACGCGGACGACCCGGGCGACCGCGACAAGTTGTTCCGCGATGCGGCCGAGGTCGTGATTCAACACCAGTTGGGCTCGACGTCGCTGCTCCAGCGCCGGCTGAAGGTCGGCTACGGGCGCGCGGCGCGTATCATCGATCAGCTGCACGACGCCGGCATCCTCGGTCCACCGGACGGATCGAAGCCGCGCGACGTGCTCATGGGACTCGAGGATCTCGATCGGATCTGCGGTCCGCGCGTCTAACGGAGCGCGGCACCGCGCGGGCACGGGAGGCAGGCATGACGGTCAAATGGCTCGTCCCCGCGGCGGTGGCGCTCGCGGTCTCGGCGCCCATCGGCGCGCAGGCGGCGCGCACGCCAGGCGCGCCGCTGGCCCAGCTGGCCACCGTCGCTCGGCTGAAGCCGATGAAGTGGCTGTACGTCATCTCGCTCGTGACCGGCGAGGGCACCCCGCAGCGCATCGGCTTCCGCACGCTGAGCCTGACGGACACCACGTATCAGGGCGCGCCGGCGTGGCTCGTGATCGACTCGCGGCAGATGCAGACGGTGACGTACGCCGAGTCGCTGTACGTGGCGCGGGCCGACCTCAGGCCGCTGTACCGGGTCGAGCATACGCCGACGGGCCAAACCGTCTCGCGCTATGCGCGCGACAGCATCCGGACCGCGTTCGACGACGACAGCGCGGGGCACTCGGCGTCGGCGATGCCGGCCGAGCCGGGCGCGCTGGCGACGCTCTACCTGGTCGAGGGGCTGCTCTCCGCCACGTCGTTAGGCCCCAAGTGGTCGGCGACGGCGCGCATGACGGCGATCGGCCGCGACAGCAGCGGCGTGGTGTCGCTCGCGCTGCGCACGGTCAGCGACGAGAAGATCAACGTGCCTGATGGATTCTTCGACGCGTGGGTGTTGTCGCTGTCGTTAGGCAAAAGCGAAGAGCGCCTGTGGGTCCGAAAGAGCGACGGGGTGGTGCTGCGCGAGGAGCTGCCGGTGTCCGGCATGGCCGGCGCCAAGGTCCAGATGCTGCTCGGGCTCAACGGGGTCCAGACCGCTCACCCGTAGCGGCTGCACGATTTTGATCCGGCCGGCGCTGTTTTGAATCTGGATGTGGGGCGAGCCGTTCTAGATTCGCGCCCATGTCGACGCAAGCACTCGGACTCGCCGGCGAAGCCTACGCCGCCCAATGGCTCGAGCATCTGGGCTGGACGCTCGTCGACCGGCGCTTTCGCAATGGGCATCGCGATCTCGATCTCGTCGCGCGCCGAGGCGGCGTGGTGGTATTCGTGGAGGTCAAAGCCAGGCGGGGGAGAGAGTTTGGCGATCCGGTGGAGGCGGTCGACTGGCGAAAGCGACGCGAGCTCATCCGATCGGCGCATGTCTGGGTCGACCGATTCGGCAAGCCCACGGACAGCTACCGGTTCGACGTCATCGGGGTGCTGATGGACGGTGGTCGGGTCCGCATTCGGCACGTGCAGAACGCGTTTTCGGTCGCCTAGAGAAACTTGACGCGCTGGTCGGAGCTTCGTATTTTCTTCGGTATGCGAATCCCCGAAGATTTCGGGTACATTCGAGAGCCGGCCAGATCAACCAGCAGGCTCACCATCTCTCACCGGGACACACGAGAATGGCGGTTTCCACTCTGCAAGATGAGAAGAAGAAAGCGTTGAATCTGGCCATCGCGCAGATCGAGAAGAGCTGTGGAAAGGGCTCCATCATGAAGATGGGATCGGACAGCGCTCGAGTGCGGGTGGAAGCGATTCCAACGGGGGCCATCAATCTCGACGCGGCGATCGGCGTGGGCGGCATTCCGCGCGGTCGCGTCACGGAGATCTACGGCCCCGAGTCGAGCGGCAAGACCACGTTGTGTTTGCACGTGGTGGCCAACGCGCAGCGCGCCGGCGGCGTCGCTGCGTACATCGACGCCGAGCATGCGTTAGACACGGACTACGCGTCGAAGTTGGGCGTGGATGTCGAGAACCTCTTGGTCTCGCAGCCCGACACGGGGGAGCAGGCGCTCGAGATCTGCGAGATTCTCGTCCGTTCGGGAGCGGTCGATGTCGTCGTGATCGACTCGGTTGCGGCGCTCGTGCCCAAAGCCGAAATCGAAGGCGAAATGGGCGACTCGCACGTTGGGCTCCAAGCTCGGCTCATGAGTCAAGCGCTGCGCAAGCTCACGGGTGCCATCGCGCGCTCCAAGACGTCGGTCATTTTCATCAATCAGCTGCGCGAGAAAATCGGCGTGATGTTCGGCAATCCCGAGACCACCACGGGCGGTAAGGCACTCAAGTTCTACGCGTCCGTGCGCCTCGACATTCGCCGCATCGGGCCCGTCAAAGAAAAAGAGGACGTCATCGGCTCGCACGTTCGCGTGAAGGTGGTGAAGAACAAGGTTGCGCCGCCGTTCAAGCAGGCCGAATTCGACATCATGTACGCGGAAGGCATCAGTCACACATCGCTGCTGGTCGACATCGGTGCGGAGTCCGGCATCATCGAGAAGTCGGGCGCGTGGTACAGCTACAACGCGCAGCGCATTGGCCAGGGGCGTGAGAACGCCAAGTTGTTCCTCAAGGACAATCCCGCGATGCTCGCCGAGATCGAGGAAAAGGTGAAAGGTGTGCTCGGCATTCGGTTGGCATCGGGCACGGAGGGCGACCTCGTCGAGGAATGACCCATTTGCATCACTCGGCATTGGTGCCGAGGGGGTGGAACGCCGAGATGTGGGGTACCCGGAAATTACTCCAATCTCGCGATTTCCTCCCTCGGCACTTTCTTTTCAATGCGAGCGGACGAGGCGGGACACGAACAAACGATACCGGAATGCTTTGCCTTTTCTGAGTTAGCGCCCCGAGCTTAGTCTGTGCCTACAATATCTGCGGTCACGCCAAGCACGCGCCGCGCGCAACGGCGCTCGGGCACTCGCGAGGAGACCGGCGAGAGCCTGAGCAGCCGCTACAGCATCGCGGTGGACGGCGCAACGCTCGGTGATCTTTCACTCGACGCCATCGAACGGCTCGACCTCCACGTTGGAGCGGAGGTCTCCGATCGCGTCATCTCGGAGATCACGCGAGAGACACAGGCGCTGCGCACGTATGATCGTGCGGTGACGCTGCTGGCCGCGCACGCGCGCGCGTCGAAAGAGCTCGAGCGGCTGTTGGTCAAGAAGGGAGAGCCGGTCGCACTCGCGAAAGCGGCCGTCGCTCGTCTCGCCGAACAGGGTTTTCTCGATGACGCATCGTTTGCGCGGCAGTTCGCGCGCACCAAGCTCGCCGGCGGTCTGTCCCGTCGCCGTATGCAGGCGGAGCTCGCGCGGCGCGGCATCGCGCGCGACGTCGCAGACGCCGCCATCGACGAGGTCGTTATCGACGATGACGTGAATGAAGCCGAGGCATGCGACCGCGTCGCCCTGCGCAAGATGCGATCGCTGCGAGATCTCCGGCCCGACGTGCAGCGCCGACGCCTGTACGCATTTCTAGCGCGCCGCGGCTACGAGCTGGACGACGTTCGAGCGGTGGTCGACCGTCTCGTTGGGCGAGGCAGATCGTAGCTCGGAGATGGGCCTACTGACTCGTACGGCTTCTGTACGAGTATATTGTTGCGTTATGCGCGCTTCCGAGATTCGCCAGCGCTTCCTCGGCTACTTCGAGCGGAACGGCCACGCGGTGCGCCCCAGCTCGTCGCTCGTGCCCAAGGACGACCCGACGTTGCTGTTCACCAACGCGGGGATGGTCCAGTTCAAGAAGATTTTCTTGGGGCAGGAGCAGACGTCGTTTGGGCGTCGCGCCACAACCGCGCAGAAGTGTGTACGCGCGGGTGGCAAGCACAACGATCTCGAGCAAGTGGGACACACCGCGCGTCACCACACGTTCTTCGAGATGCTCGGCAACTTCTCGTTCGGGGACTACTTCAAGCGCGACGCCATCCGGTTCGCGTGGGGGTTCGTCACCGAAGAGATGGGCATCGACAAGCGGCACTTGCGCGTGACCGTATACGAATCGGACGACGAGGCGCGCGGGCTGTGGCGCGACGTGACGGGCCTGGCCGATTCACGCATCTACGGTCTCGGCGAGGCGGACAATTTCTGGCAAATGGCGGACACCGGGCCGTGCGGCCCGTGCAGCGAGATCTACGTCGACCTCGCGCACTTCGCGTCCGACTGGGCGTTTCCGGCTGGCGCGCACGGCGAATGGACGGAGCTCGATCGCGCCGAATTCTCGCGCGACGCATTCGTCGAGGGCGCGGAAGCGGGTCGGTTCCTCGAGATCTGGAACCTCGTGTTCATGCAGTTCGACCGGCAGGCGAGCGGCGAGCTCAAGCCGCTGCCTCGTCCGTCGGTCGATACGGGGGCGGGCCTCGAGCGCATCGCGGCGGTGATGCAGGGTGTGACGTCCAACTATCACACCGATCTGTTCGCGCCGCTGCTCGACGCGGCCGAGAATGCGGTAGGGATTCCGTATCGCGGCCGCGCGTCGGACGAGGAGTACGTCGTCCAGGCATCGTCGCGCCGGGTGACCGTGCAGCCGGCGTCGTTCCGCGTGCTGGCGGATCACGCGCGCGCGGTCGCGTTCCTGCTGGCCGACGGTGTGTATCCGTCCAACGACGGACGCGGCTACGTGCTGCGCCGCATTTTGCGGCGGGCGGTGCGCCATGCGTGGCTGTTAGGCAGGACCGAGCCGACGCTCGTGCACGTGGTCGAGCGCGTCATCGACACGATGCGCGACGTGTATCCGGAGCTCGAGGCGCGCCGCGGGTTTCTGTTGGATACGACGCGCGCCGAAGAGGAACGATTTCTGGCGACGATCGAGGGCGGCATGCAGCGCTTCGATCAACTGGCGCCGGCGCGGAGCACGCAGGGATCGACGGCGCTGCGCGGGACGATCTCGGGCGACGACGCGTTCCGCTTGTACGACACGTACGGATTCCCGATCGACCTCACGGAGCTCATGGCGCGCGAGCGCGGCTACACGGTGGACTTGAGCGGCTTCGATCGCGCACTCGATGCCCAACGGGAGCAGTCGCGCGAGGAGCGTCGCGCGCGCGACCTCACGGTAACGGCGGACGAGCTGTCTGACGCGTCGCAGTGGGATCGTGCGACCCCGTCGCCGTCGTCGCGGTTCGTGGGTTACGACACGGTGGAGATCGAAACGCAGGTGACGGCGGCGCGCCGGTTGGACGACGGGCGCATCGCGGTGATGCTGCGCGAGACACCGTTCTATGCCGAGTCGGGCGGGCAAATCTCGGACGTCGGAGAGATCGTTGGGCAGGGCTGGCGTGTCGACGTGGACGACGTGCGCAAGGTGCAGGGGACGAACGCGGCGGTCGGCACGTTGGTGGGTGACTTCCGGTTCGGCACGGCGGTGGCGCGGGTGCCCACGGATCGGCGCCGCGATACGGAGCGCAACCACACGGCGACGCACCTGTTGCACGCCGCGCTGCGCGCGATCCTGGGCGAGCACGTGCATCAGGCCGGCTCGTTAGTCGCGCCCGACCGGCTGCGATTCGACTTCACGCACCACGGCCCCGTGGGCGCGCCGCGCCTGGCGGAGATCGAGGAGTGGGTGAACCGCGGCATCTGGGCGGACGTGGACGTGACGATCACCGAGAAGGCGTATCGCGACGCCGTGGCCGGCGGCGCGATGGCGCTGTTCGGCGAGAAGTACGG
>DASYXE010000179.1:0-3488 GCA_035935375.1 Gemmatimonadaceae bacterium
CTGCCGTCGGGGAGTCAGGTGGAGGTCGCGCGGCTCACGCCGTCGCTCTTCCCGATCTTGTCCTACAACCTCGAGGGCGGCGACCCCGCGACGCTCTACGACATCGCGCGGTATCAGATCAAGCCGCTGCTCTCCCGCATCCCGGGCGTCGGCCTGGTGGGGGTGCAAGGCAGCGACGTGCGCGAGATCGAGGTCGTGGCCGACCCGGAACGCCTCGCATCGGCCGGCCTCTCGTACGACGACCTCGCCACCTCCATCGACTCGGCGATCACGCCGCAGGCCGTGGGCCGCGTCGCGCGCGACTACCGGCAGTACCTCATCGTCACCGACGACGAAGCGCATACCGTGGAAGACGTCGGCAACGTCGTGGTCTCCAACGGACTCCGCGTGCGCGACCTCGCGACGGTCATGTTAGGCACGGAGGACCACGTGAGCGTGATCGCCGGCGACGGACGCCCGGCCGCGCTCCTCAACGTGACCCGACAGATCGGCGGCAATACCCTGCTCATCGCCGACAGCGTGGCGGCGATCGCCGCCCAGGTGCAGAAAACGCTGCCGCCCGGCGTCCGTCTCAAACCGGTGTACGACCAGGCTTCGCTGGTGCGCGACGCGGTGCGGTCGGTGCGCGACGCGATGCTCGTCGGCGCGGTGCTCGCGGTCCTGATCCTGCTCGTGTTCCTCCGGCACGCGCGCATCACCGCCATCAGCGCGACGTCCATTCCGCTGACGCTCATGATCACCGTGTTCGTGATGCGGTTGTTGGGCCAGACCTTCAACCTGATGACGTTGGGCGCGATGGCGATCGCCATCGGGCTCGTGATCGACGACGCCGTCGTGATCACCGAGAACATCGCGCGGCACGTGCGGTTGACACCGGACCGCCACGCTGCCATTCGCGAGGCCGTGCGCGAGCTGGTGTGGCCGGTGACGTCGTCGACCATCACGACCGTGGTCGTGTTCCTGCCGCTCGGCCTCCTCCAGGGCGTGGTGGGACAGTTCTTCCATGCGCTGTCGATCACGTTGTCCATTGCCGTGCTCGTGTCGCTGCTGCTGGCGCTCACGATCATCCCGCTCCTGAGCGAGCAGTTCGTGACGGCGCACGAGGTGGAAGGCGAGGGAGAGGAGGTGACCGGTCGTGGCGTGAGCGCCCGCATCGGCCGCGCGCTCGCCGGCCTGACGAATGCGTATTCGCGGTCGCTCGATGCCGCGCTCCGGCACCCGCGGCGTACCGTGGTGATCGCGGCGCTGCTCGCGGTGGGCGGCGTGGTGGCCTACCAATTCACCGGCACCGGGTTCCTGCCCGAGATGGACGAGGGTGCCTTCGTGCTCGACTACTTCACGCCCGGCGGCACGGCGCTGGCCGAGAGCGACCGGCAAGTGCGCATCGCGGAGAGCATCCTGGCGCGCACACCGGAGATCTCCGGCACTTCGCGCCGGTTAGGCGCCGAGCTCGGATTGTTCGCCACGCAGCAGAACAGCGGCGACATCGCGGCGCGACTCGTGCCGCGGTCGGAGCGCGACCGCAGCGTGGACGAGGTGATCGACGACGTGCGCCCGAAGATCCAGGCCGCCGCACCGCGTCTCCACATCGAGTTCGTGCAGATTCTGTCCGACGTGATCAACGATCTGGCCGGTGCGGCACGGCCGGTGGAGATCAAGCTCTTCGGCGCGCAGCTCGACGCGCTCGAGGCGTATGCTAAGACGCTTGCCGAGCCGATGTCGAAGGTGGACGGGATCGAGGACCTGTACAACGGCGTGAGCGAGCCCGCGGCGGAAATGCTCCTGCGCGTGGACGGCGCCGAGGCGGCGCGGGTGGGGCTCACGCCGGCGCAGGTGGGCAGCGCGGTGAGCGCGTCGCTGTTAGGCGTCGAGTCCGGGCAGGTGCATGCCGGCGACCGGCCCATCGGCGTGCGCGTCCGGGCGCCGGATTCGGTGCGATACGACCCCCTGCGGTTAGGCTCGCTGCCGATCATGACCGGGACGAGCAGTCACGCCGTCGTCCCGTTGTCGAGCCTGGCGTCGGTGCGCACGATGGACTCCCGCGCCGAGCTCGACCGCGAGAATCAACAACAGATGCTGGACATGACCGCCGACGTGAGCACCCGCTCGCTCGGCGACGTGATGAAGGACGTGAAGGCCGTGCTCGCGGCGCATCCGCCGCCGGCCGGGATTCGGGTCGAGATTGCCGGGCAGTACGCGAGTCAGCAGGAGGCGTTTCGGGCGTTGCTGCTGGTGCTGGCGCTGGCCGCCGTCAGCGTCGTCGCGGTGATGGTGATTCAGTTCGAGTCGTTCACGGAGCCGCTGATCATCGCGCTCGCGGCGCCGGTTTCGTTCGTGGGCGCCGTCGTGCTGCTGTTGATCACCGGGACGCCGCTCAACGTGTCGTCGTTCATGGGTCTGATTTTGCTCGTGGGTCTCATCGTGAAGAACGGCATCATCCTGCTCGACTTCACGCGCTATCGGATGCGGCACGAGGGGATGGCGTTGGACCTGGCGCTGCGCGACGCGGCCCGGGTGCGGCTGCGGCCCATCCTCATGACCACACTGTGCACGCTGTTCGGGCTCTTGCCGCTTGCGTTAGGCTTGGGACCCGGCAGCGAGCTGCAGCGGCCGCTGGCGCTGGCGGTGATCGGCGGGCTGGCGCTGTCGACGCCGATCACGTTGTACGTGGTGCCGTCGTTGGTGATGGCGATCCGGTCGCGGGGCACCGTCCCGGTCCGTTCGGCGAGGCGCGTTTAAGCTCACCTGCAAGGGAAATCAGCTAAGAGCACGGTGCGAACACCGCGCAATCCAACGCTCCCTACTCAGGTGCTGCGTTCGTTAGGCGACACGGAGCGGCTTGATGGGATTGACCGCCCCCTTCAACTTCTGCGGGGCCTCCCAGAGGTCCACGGCACGCTGCGCGTTCAGCCAAAACTCCGGCGAGTAGCCAAAGAGCCGCGAGAGCCTCGGGGCCATCTCGGGACTCACAGCTCGGCGCTCGCGAAGCAATTCATTCATGGACTGGCGTGACACCCGCGCGGCATCGGCGAGCGCCGTGATGGTCAGTCCATAATCGGGCATGAAGTCCTCGCGCAGCATCTCGCCGGGATGGATCGGCCGACGGTGCACCGGCTTCGTATTCGGAATGGACATGTCCTCCTCCACCGCGGCGACGAAGGTCGAAGAAGTACGGATATCGCAGACCCGAGTCGCACGCCGCGCGCAAGTCGCGGCGGAGTGTACGTGCCTCACCCTGGCTCGGGGCAGGATGTCCAAGACGTTCCGATAAGACTGTCACCCCAAACTCGAGGGACGTAGCGCTGTCGAGCTCCATCCCATGGATGACCTGCGCCGAAACGGAGTGGCACCAGTAAATCGACAACCGGCGGCCCGGCCCGTTGAATTCATTGGAACATCGGTGGTCCTAGCGTCGCGATGCCGTACTTCGTCGCGATAGAGTCGATGAGGTCAAAAGAGGGCAAGGCGCCCGGCGGCGTCGCAGCCGA
>DASYXE010000180.1:0-2783 GCA_035935375.1 Gemmatimonadaceae bacterium
ATGCCGGCGTTGATGAGGCTCACGGACGCACTGCCCGGCATGGGTTCGCGCGCGAGCACGCCGCTCGTGAGCGTGATCGACCCGCGCTCGGCGAGCCAGTCCTGCGCGAGGCGCGCGACGTTCACCTGGCCCATCAGCTTGTTCTGGTTGCCGAAGACGAAGTCCGCTTCGGTGAGCTCGCCTAACGGACGAAACCGCGCCGCGCCCGCGGCGCAGATCACGGCGTCCACCATGCCCACGTGCTCGAACAGCGCCCGGATCGATGTCGAGTCCGCCAGATCCACCGTCAGGTCGCTCGTGCGATGATTGACGCCGATGACCACGTGCGTCGGCGAGAGCGCGGCCGTCACTGCCTTGCCGATGGTGCCGTGACCCCCAATGAGCAACACCTTCATGCCGTCCTCCCGTGCGTTCGCCCCCCCGCCTTACGGCGAGGACGTGCCCCCGCGCGATGCCGCCATCGGCGCCGGCTCGTGCCGCTCCGTTAGGCGTGGCCGCGTGGCCTCGCCGGAGACCACGCGCACCGGCGCGTCGGCGCCTGCCGCGCACGCCCGCTCCAACTGCCGCGACTCGACCGCCAGATCGACCTTTACGATGTCGGGACGGAAAAAGAGCGCCACCGTCCAGTCGATCATGATGCGGATCCGGCGCGACCAGCGCGGCATCTGGAAAAGGTAGTACGTGCGCCAGGTCCACCAAGCGGGAAATCCCGTGAGCGGAATGCCCGTGACACGGCCGATCGCCTGGAAGTGACCGAGCGCGGCCATCACGCCCAACTGCGAATACACGAACGGCCGCGGCTGCTGACCGTGGAGCACCCGCGCGATGTTGTGTGCCAGGGCCTTCGCCTCGCGCACCGCGTGTTGGGCAAGCGACGGATAGGGTTTGCCGCTCGGATCGGGAATCGCGGCGCAGTCGCCGAGTCCCCAAATCGAGGGACGCGATGCGCTGCGCATGGTCGCGTCGACGATGATGCGGCCATGCCGGTCCTTCTCGACGGGGAGCGCCGCGACGAGCGGATTCGGCTCGATGCCGGCGGAGAGCACGATGGTGCTCGCCTCGATCACTTCGTCGCTCACGGTCACGCGCTCCTGGTCGATGCCTTTGACCGGCGTCTGTGTGCGAATGTCGACGCCGCGCTTCGTGAGCACCTTCGCCGCGTGCGCCGCGAGCGGCGGGTCCACTTCGCCGAGGATGCGGGGGCCCGCTTCGATGAGGTGGAAGCGCACCTCTTCCCGGCGAATGTTGTGGTACCAGCGGACGATCTCGTCGACGAACGCGGTGAGCTCGCCGGTGAGCTCCGTGCCGACGAGTCCCGCGCCGATCACCACGACCGTGAGGAGCTGTCGTTTACGCCCGGGGTCGGTTTCGACGTCGGCGCGCTCGAAGCGCTCGATGAGGTGGTTGCGCAGGACAATGGCGTCGGCGACCGTCTTGAACGTGAACGCCTGCGCCGACCCGGGGATGAGCCGCTCGTTGGTCTTCGCGCCTAACGCAAGCACCAGGTGGTCGAACGCGAGGTCCTGCACCGTGCCTTCCGGCACAGTCAGCGATATGGTGCGCCCGTCGAGGTCGATGCGAGCGACCGTCGCCTCGATGAACCGCGCGCGCGTGAGAAAAGGTCGGATGGGTTGCGAGCAGTGGCGCAGCTCGAGCGTCCCCGAACAGGCCTCGAAGAGGAGCGGCGTGATGAGGAAGAAGTTGTCGCGGCTGACGAGGACGATCTCGACGTCGCGTCGCGAGCCGACGAGCTTCTCGAGCCGCCGGGTGGTGATGACGCCGGCGAAACCGCCGCCCAGGATGACGATGCGGGTGGGGACGCCTAAGGTTGGTGGCGAGGCCGTGCCGGTGGTGTTGGGCATGTGTCACTCTCCGCGTATCGACGTCAGGCGCGCGGCGGGTGCAACGACGCCGTGAGCGCGCTCGGTATTTCGCAAGCTGACGAAGGCGGGGCCGAGATTCCAGCGGGGCGCCGAACAGGCTCTGTTGCTCAGGCGTTGGCGATGGGGGGACGACGGACTATGTTTGTTGGTCGCGCCGAGCGCGGGCAGGGCAGGGTAGCTCAGCTGGTTAGAGCACGGCACTCATAATGCCGGGGTCGCGGGTTCGAGTCCCGCCCCTGCTATCGAGGAAGTCGCTGACATCATTCATGTTAGCGACTTCTTTGCTTTCCTCGCCTAACGAAGAGGTACCCAAAGCGTACCCATCGTACCCCACTTTTGAGTGTCGAGCGCGGCGGCAGCACGTTCCCATCGATCGCGTTCTTGTTGGTTCGGCACGAAGCGGCCGTAGACTTTGGCGACCATAACGACGTCGCGATGGCCTAACTGATGCGCCACCATTTCAAGCGGCATACCGGTGCGCACGATGCGAACGGCCCAGTGGTGACGAGCATCGTGCAGGCAAAAGCCTTGGAGCCCAAGCGCGCGTAAGGGCTCGCGGTGCGCGTCACTCACGTCCCAACGTGTGACTCCACGAAACACCCGCTCGCCCGGCGTCAAAGTCTTTAGATGCGCAACATTTTTTGAACGACCGCAACATGGAACATCGCGGCCAGAGGGGCGTCACGCTGGTGTTACCCTTCTTCGGACCATTCGCTCGGACCGTGCCGAAGCGTTGACCCAGCTTAGGGGGCCAGCCTGCAAACCTTTTCGGCAGCTGGGCGGTCTCAACACGAGTATCCGGCTGCGCCATCTGGCTGTCGCGGCCTGGCGTATGGGCGACACCGCTGGCTTCAAGGAGGCTGTCCTTCGCACTCCATTTCCACGAGCTCCGCATGAAAC
>DASYXE010000181.1:0-5270 GCA_035935375.1 Gemmatimonadaceae bacterium
CCGCCCACACTTCCACCCAGGTAGTACACCGTCACGTATGCGCCCGATGCGAGCGCGCGCAGCGCGGGCGGCGATGCGACGCGCAGATAGCTCGTCGCCGCGGCCTGACAGATGAAAATGCCCGAGCACGTGATGGCGAGCCCGACGATCACCACCGCCAGCGCGTGCCCGAGGGTGACCAACGCGCCCGCCGCGCCGATGCCCAGTGCGGCCACGATCACGGCGCGCGGACCGACGCGATCGATGAACCGTCCGGCGATCGGCGTCGCGACGGCTCCCACCAGGTACACCACGAACACGCCGCTCACCGCGGCCGTGCCTAACGAGAACGGCGGCGCGCTCAAGTAGAACGTCACGTACGTGAACAACGCCACCAACGTGAACAAGACGTTGAACCCGATCGCGTACGTCGCGACGAGACGCCGGTCGCGCAGCCCGGAGAGCGGCGCGCCGCGGCCCGCCCCCGGCGCGCGCGGCGTGTGGTGCCGAGAGGCCGGCAGCCACCGCCACGTGGCTGCCGCGCCGGCGAGATTGATGATGCCTAACACAACGAACGCCTCGCGCCACCCGGCGTGCGCGGCCACCAGCCCCGTGAGAATCCGCCCGCTCAACCCGCCCAACACGGTGCCGGTCACGAAGGCCGCCATCACCGTGCCCACGCGACCGGGGCCCGCTTCCTCTGTCACGTACGCCAGCGCGATCACGTACACGCCGGGTGTCGTCACACCCTGCAGGAATCGCCAGAACACCAGCGCGCCGAGTCCGCCCGACGTCGCCGCGAGCAGCGTCGGAATCGCGAGCGCCACGATCGCCAAGACGATCACGCTCTTGCGACGCGCGCGGTCTCCCAGCGCGCCGACAAATGGCGCGGTCATCGCGACCGCGATCGTCGACGCGCTCACCGTCAGACCGGCCTCTGCTTTAGTCGCGTGGAACAACGTCTCGAACAACGGCAGCACCGGCTGCGTCGCATACAGGTCGAGAAACGTGCAGAAGCCCGCGAACGAAATCGCGAGCATCCCGGCGCGACTCAAACCAGGCCGTGTGACGCGCGTCATGACGGTCGCGCGCGACGAATACTCATAGTACTGGCGAAAGGGCGATCGGACCTCATTATATTCCGCGCACGCGCCGGTGACCCCGACACAGTGGTGCAGTCATGACCTCTTTTCACGTGACGCTCGGCCACGCGCATCTCAAAGTGCGGGATCTCGAGCGCGCTATCGCGTTCTACACGGAGTTCCTCGGACTCCGCCTTACGGAACGAGTCGGCAGCCAATTCGCGTTTCTCTCCGGCGGGTCGCTGCATCACGACCTCGCACTGCAAGCGCTCGGCACCGCGGCACCGGGAACGCCGCGCCATGCCGTTGGTCTCTTTCACATCGCGTTCGAGGTCCCGGACCGGGAAAGCTTCGCCGCCGCGTATCACGCACTCGACGCCGGCGGAGTTCCTGTTGCAGCGGTCGATCACGGGATCAGTTGGGCGATGTATTTCGCGGACCCCGATGGCAATGGGCTCGAGATCTACTGGGACACACGTCGCGAACCGGGCGGCGCCGAGACGTGGAGCGGACGCAGCGACCTGCTCAACTCGCAGCGGATCGATGGCGTGGCTGCGCCGAGTGTGCCGCGCCTGTCGGTGAACGCGCCGCTCACTCGAGATGCCGGAGAAAGCGCTCCGGGCTGGAGAGAAACTCGCGCGTGAGCGAGACGTGCTCCAGTTGCTCGTACGGAACGGGCGCCACCGGATTCGAATCGAAGCTGTAGATCCGCGCGCCGGGAAACGCGAGCACGATCGGTGAGTGCGTGGCCACGATGAACTGCGCGTCCTGCCGCACCATGTCGAGCATCATCGCGAGCAGACCGAGCTGACTCTGCGGTGAGAGCGCAGCTTCGGGCTCGTCGAGGAGATAGAGTCCCGCCGGTACGAACCGCGCTTGAAAGAGCTTGAGAAAACTCTGGCCGTGCGAGTTGGCGTCGAGGTCGATGCCGTAGCGCTTTTCCATCTCGGCGAGCGAGGTTCGCACCGGCCGCTCCGCGAGTCCACGCGCGTAGGGCGAGCGCTCGGCGTACTCGGCCTCGATGTCTTGCAGGCGCGCGAGCAGCTCGGATCGTTCCCGCGACAATCGTTTCGTGTAGCCGAAGAAGTCCTCGGCGCGCAGAAAGAACCCGCGCGACGTGCGCTGCGCCCACGAGAGACGCAGTACCCGGGCGAGACGCCGTTGGGCAGCGAGCGATGCGTCGCGTTCGATATCTTCGCTGCCCACCGATGGGATCGCAGCGGCGGCGGCAATCCCCTCGAGCAGTGTGGACTTGCCCGAGCCGTTCTCCCCCACGAAGAACGTGACCGGCGCCGACAGATCGAGCACCGGCAGCGTGCGGATGGCCGGCACGGTGAACGGAAAGGTTTCCACCCGCGGCGTGTCGGCCGGCGGCGGGCGCCGCGTGATCGTGAGCAGGTGGGTCACACGCGCCTAACGATGCGCGTCGGCGCTTCCTCCACCGTCGTCGTGCCAGGCGCGACGGTGCACGCGTATCGTGGCCTCGTCGATGCGCCCCAGATATTCGGCGATCGGCTCGTGCCCGCGGCGTTTCGGCAGCACGAACAACGGGTCGTCCGGCTCGCGCGCCGGCCCGGTGTCCACGAACAGATCGCCGCCGTGGGCATCGACCTCCTGCTCGAAGCGCTCTACCGCATCCTCGAGATCGCCGATCTCGCCATCGCTTTCGGCACCCGTGATGTGCACGCCGCGCGATTCGAGGTGGGCGATCGTCTCCTGCCGCACCCTCAGACGCTCCTCGCGCCGGTGCGGGTCCAGGGCCTCTTCGCGCTCCTCGTAGGAGTCCGATTGTCCGGCATCGGTCATAGTCATACCTCCTGAGATGGTCGCGTTGCGTTAGGCACAACCTCGGACGCGGTCGCCGATCAGCGCTGCAGCTCCTCGGGCGTCAGCTCGAGCTGGTCGACGTAACACCATCCCCACTCCTCACCAGGCTCGAAGCTCCGCATGATGGGATGGTGGGTCTGATGGAAATGCTTCGTCGCATGCTTGTTGGGCGACTGGTCGCAGCATCCCACGTGCCCGCATTCGAGGCACAGGCGAAGGTGCACCCACCAGCCGTTGGTCTTGAGACATTCCTCGCAGCCTTGCGGCGTCTTGGGCTCGACGTCGCGGATCTGCCCGAGGTGCGAGCATTGCGAAAGCGAGTGCATACGTCCTCCTCATAAAGTCGCCCGCTCGGGCCATGCGCGCCAAGCGTCGAGCGACTCGGTGTCAAAGGATAATGGGAATGGAGCGAGTTTTCCCGGCCCGCAAGGATTGGGCGCGGAAACCGACCGGACGCCGTATGCCGAGCGCCCGGTATCGCCGGTCGAGGGTAGGACCTCGTTCGGGGCGGCGGGCCGCCGAAATCGGTGATCAGGAAAGGTTCACGGATCGCATCGAATCAGCGACGCGTCGAGCAGCTGCCGGAGGAGCAGGGCCGCGTCGCGCTCGCCATGCTCGCGCGTCACGTCGTATTCTGCGCAAATGCGATCGACGATCCCGGCGAACGGGACGCCCTCACAGATCATGGTCCAGACGCGGCTGCCGACTTCGTTCAGCGCGTAGTACTGGCCGCGCTCGATGTCGAGCAGCACAGTCTGGTCGGCCTGTGCAGCCGCACGAACGTGGGGCGATCGGCCCAGGCGTGCGGTGCGAACGAGCGTGTCCCGATCGATATGCGAACGGCGGCGCCACATGGATGTCTCGCTCGAGTTGCGGAGGCGTCGAACGTGTGCCTAACGCCGGGCCGCCGCTACCGCGCGATGGCGCATGGTCGTCACAGGGGGCGATGGCCCGTCACCCGGCGGGCGCGGACGGCTCGAACAACGTGGCGAATCGCTCCAACTGCACCTGAAATCCGCCGTGCTCGCGCAGCGACGTCGCCGAGCATCCACAGTACCGGGCGAGCAAATTCGCGAGCGCCGCGCCAGTCGCGAAGCCGAATGACGCAGCGACCTGCTTGGGCAGGCGGTCCAGCACGTCCAATTGCCACGCGGCATGAAGGGCGACGCACCATCCAATGATGCGGTGTGCCGCCGGCAGCTCGGCGCGAGCCAGGCGGCTTTCGATGGTCCGGCGCCCGACGCCGAGCAGCGCTGCCGCGCGCGCGACGTGAAGGCGGTGCGACGACGACGCGGCACACAGCACGACGAAGGCCCTGAGCTCCCTCGGAACCGATGGACCGACGCGCTCGATGATCGCCAGGTCCGCGCGTCGCTCGCCGCCGCTGCCTAACGCATCGCGCATCGCGTTGGCGAGCGGCTCCGTCTCGCGGATGCTCACTCGCGCCGCGATGCGCGCCGCCGCGAATCGGATCACGTCGCCCGCCGCGGCATCGGTGAGCGCCGTGCGCACCACGATCGATGGTCGAGCCAGTCGCGCAGCCGCTTCACCCAGCACCGGGATGACGCTCGCTCCGACGCGGTCGCGGAGCTCACTCACCACGAGACGCACTTGGCCGGTCCCGAGCAAGGACCGCAGCGTGTCGGCCCGCTCGCATCGCCGCACGGGCATCCGAGGCGGCGTCCGTTCGATCGCGGCCCGATCATTCACGTCCAGGAGCAATGCTGCCACCACGGCGATTCGCGCGCACTACAACGTCGTACATCGAAGCATGGACGAGCCCGCCAGCCGATGGTACGTTGCCGCCCAACGGCCGCGACCAGATGCCCAACTGAATCCGCGCGGGACTCGCGCATGCCATTCGCTCAACGATCCCGATACGCCATGCACCGCGCGATCTGCGTCGCGATCTCGTTGGGCGTGGCCTGCGCCGGGCCGCACGATCCGTCGCGCGATCGCACGCTCGTCGTGGCGCTCGCGGCCGAGCCCAGCCTGCTCTTTCCGCCTCTCATCGCGGAGACACCAGACTTTGTCGTCGCCGATCAGATTCTCGAGCGCCTCGCCGAGCCCGACTCGACGCTCGACACCATGGGCGACCGCGCCTTTCGTCCGCGTCTCGCCGAAAGTTGGACATGGGCCCCTGACTCGTTGTCGATCGCGTTCCGCATCGACGCGAACGCGCGATGGCACGACGGCCCGCCCGTCACCGCGCGCGATGTCCGCTTCACGTTCGCGATTTACAGAGATACCGCGGTCGCATCGCCCGCGGCGCCGTTGCTGGCGAACATCGACTCGGTACAAGTGCGGGCCGAACGCGTGGCCGTGTTCTGGTTTCACAAACGACACGCCCAACAATTCTTCGACGCGACGTATCACATGCGC
>DASYXE010000182.1:0-4244 GCA_035935375.1 Gemmatimonadaceae bacterium
GGCGCTCGATGACGGCGATCGTGTGGTCGAGCCAATCGGCCTTGGCGAGCAGCGCGGCGACAGGATCGCGCACCAGGCCACGGTGCGCGTCGAAGAACCGGCGGGGCCGGAGCGCGGCTGCGTGACGCAGGCTGCGCACGAGCTCCCGTGGCCGCTCGTCCGGGTGCGCGGCGCGCACCTTCACACCGAGGAACAGGTCGCCACCGAAGATGGTCTCGCGCTCGGCGTCCCACACGACATGGTGGTCCGGTGCGTGGCCGGGCGTCGGGACCAGGCGCAGTGCATCGCTCGCGAACCGCATGATCGGGGTGCGCAATCGCGGTGGGCTTCCCCAGATGACGCGTCGGTGGAAAGCGAGGTGCTGCGGCTCTTTGAGCAATGCAAGCGTTGCGTCGGACGCGCCGATCGGAATCCGCATCCGGGCGGCAAGCTCGGCGTTTCCCCCGTGGTCTTCGTGGTGATGTGTGATGAGGATGCCATCGGGTCGCGCACGCGTCAGATACCGGCCAAGTGCGTGCGCGACCAACGGAAACCCGACGTCGACGAGCACGCCGCGCACGAGGTACGCGCTCACGTCGTATCCGATTGACCGTCCCACGACGCTCGACATGAGCACCTGTGTGACGTCGCCATGGGACTGGATTCGGAGTGTCACGCTCGTCTCTTCGGCATGGAAGGTCCCAGTTGCTCGTCTCTCGCGTTGGTAGCCTCGTCTCAGGGTAGACACCGTCCCGTTTGTCGTCTACTATGGAGACATGAGGCCTCTTTCCGGAGCACGAGTGCGGGGATTCGCGCGGGCCACGCGGGCGCATGGGATTGCGCTGTCACGCGCGCTTCGCGGATCGGCGCCAATCGCTTCGTAGAGAGAGGGTCCCCGGCACGCTTGCCCGCAATCGCCCGGCCCCCTTTCCGGAGGCCGGGCGCTCCACTTTTTTGCGCCGTGATGAATCGATGATCGAGGAATTGAAACAGAAGCTGCAAGCCGAGGTCGACCGGCTGCAGCACGAGCTGAACATCGTGCTGCCCCAGGAGATTCGCAAAGCCGTGGAGCTTGGCGACCTGCGCGAGAACAGCGAGTACAAAGCGGCGCTGGAGCGGCAGCAGTTCGTGCAGGCCCGGTTAGGCCATCTGCGGCAGCGGTTGAGCAAATTGTCGCAAGTCGACATCGCACAGATTCCCACCGATCGCGTGGGACTGGGCTCGCGCGTCACCGTGAAGGACGTGAAGAGCGGCGCCCTCGAGGTATATCACCTGGTGTTCGGCGACGCGGTCGAGTTCGAGGATGGTCACGTGACAATGGCCTCGCCCATCGGGCGGGCGCTGGTCGGGAAGGCGGTGGGCGAGGTCGCGCTGCTCAAGCTTCCGGCTGCGACGCGTCAATTGGAGATCATCGAGCTACTCACGATTCACGCGCAGGCGTAACGAGCGGACGGGCCACGGGCCCGTACACGGCCGACGCGTCGCGCGCGTACTCGGCGACGTCGGCCGCCGTCCATCCAAAGGCTGGAGCAATCTCCGACGCGAGCGCCATGCCGTGGTCGGCGAGCTGCCACGCCAGCGGCACGCGACGCATCAGGACGTCTCCTAACGAAACGGCCATCTCGCGGGCGATGGCCCACGCCACTTCGGCGTGGACATAGGGCAGCGGGGGCGAGAGCGGAACCGCGAGCGCACTATCTGCTTCGGCGAGAGACCAGACGACCGCCCATTCGCCGCCGTATCGGTGCACGAGATGCGCGGCCAGGACGTGCGAGCCCGTGCGCTGCGCAGCGGCATCTCGTTGGGCATCGAGGTCTCCGGCGCCGCCGGGAAGCGCCACGGTGCCCGTGCGTGCCTCGCGGGCCGGTTGGCCGAGCATCCGTTGGACGGCATCGACCGTATCGCGCGCCATCACGCGGTAGGTGGTGAGCTTCCCGCCTGACACGGTGATGAGGCCCGGCGCCGTGGTGGTCACAGCGTGCTCGCGCGACAGCGCATCTGGATGGCGCGGATCGCCCCCAATGAGCGGGCGGATGCCGGCCCAGGCGGCGATCACGTCGTCCGGCGTGAGCTGGGCGGCTGGAAAGTATGCGTTCACAGACCGGACCAGGTAGTCGACGTCGTCGGGAGTGGCGCACACCGCCTCCGGCTCGCCATTGTAGTCCGTGTCCGTGGTGCCGACGATCGTCGTCGCGCCCGACGGTAGCACGAAGAACACGCGTCCATCGACGGGCGACAGGAGCGTGAGTGCACCGGCGTTCCCGACGCGCTCGGCGGGCAACGCGACGTGCACGCCCTTTGTCCCGCGCACCGATGCGGTTGCGTTAGGCTGCGCGAACCGGCGGATGGTGTCGCTCCATGGACCTGTGGCGTTGACCACGGTGCGGGCGGCGATGTCGAACGACCGGTTGTCGATCGTGTCGTACGCGTGCGCACCACGTACGGCGCGCGAGTCGCGGAGCAGGGCGTCCACGCGCACGCGGCTCGCCACGACGGCGCCCGAGTCGTGTGCGGCGCGTGCATTGAGGAGGGTGAGACGAGCATCGTCCGTGGCCGCATCGAAATACGTCGCGCCGCCGCGCAAACCCGGGCGGCGCAGCGCGGGCTCGAGCGTCGATGTCGAGGCCGCGCTCAGCGCGTGGTGCGGCGCGACGTTGCGAAACAAGGCCAGCGCATCGTAGACGGTAAGTGCCGCGCGCAGTTTCCATCGCGGAATGCGCGCGCCGTCGAAAACCGGCCAGAGGAATTGCAACGGCCGCACGATGTGCGGCGCGATGCGCATGAGCGTGCGTCGTTCCTGGCTTGCCTCGAACACGAGGTGCAGCTGACCGTTCTCGAGGTAGCGAAGGCCGCCGTGCACGAGGCGCGACGAGCGGCTCGAGGTGCCGCTCGCGAAGTCCGCTTGCTCGACGAGCGCGACGCGCAGGCCGCGCATGGCGGCATCACGCGCGACGCCGGTGCCAACGATACCGCCGCCAATCACGAGGAGGTCGAACGCGTCGTGCTCGAGCGCCGCGATGCGCTCCGGCCGTTGGGCGACGCCGAACGGCGGGCGGGGCGGTGGCGTCATCGAGCCGTCCGCGTGGCGCAATGAGCGATCGCGCGGACTGGAAGGCGCGGCACGATGCCGCGCGCGGCGCACCGCTCGGCGCGCCGTCGGCGTGGGTTTTGTCGCGCGCGCTGGGACTGAGCGCGCGCGACGTGATCGTCGATCTGGCTGCCGGGCGCGGCCGTCATGCTGTGCCCCTGGCGCGGGCGGGGCGTCGCGTGATCGCGATCGACATTGTCGCAGTCGCACTCGCCGATGCGCGTGCGGCGTCTCCCATGTATGTCATCGCCGCCGATGCGGCGCGCCTCCCGCTGCGACGCGGATCCATCGATGCGATCGTGTGCGTCAACTTTCTCGACCGCGCGTTGTTCGCCGGTCTGCCCTCGCTCTTGCGGCCGGGCGGTGCGATGATCGTCGAGACGTTCACGGTCGCCCAACGTTCGTTGGGCCGCGGGCCGACGAGCGACGCGCATCTGCTGCGGCGCGACGAGCTGCCCGCGCTGCTGGCGCCACTCGCGATTCTCGAACATCGGGAGGGGCTGGTGCGGGATGACGCCGGCGACCGATACGTGGCGCAAGCCATGGCGATGCGTGAGGACATAGCGCGACGGTGAAGGCAAGAACGTTATGGGTGAAACCGCGCGGGCGGCGAAACCCGAGCATGTCAGGCCGAATGGCGTCTGGCAATCCATGGGCCTAAGTTTCCGCCATGGAAAGCTATGGGCGCAACGGCCGACGCGTGGCACTTGTGGCGGGGTTGCGTACGCCGTTCGCCAAGGCCGGCACGGTCCTCAAGCCGATGAGCGCGCAAGACCTCGGGCGCGCGGTCGTCGCCGAGCTGCTCGAGCGGACGACGCTCGATCCGCAGGAAATCGACATCATCGTTTTCGGAACGGTCGTCCCGTCGGTGCTCGCGCCGAATATCGCGCGGGAGGTCGCGCTGCTGCCGATGATGCCGAAAGACATCCCGGCGTTCACGGTGAGCCGGGCGTGTGCTTCGGCGAACCAGGCCATCACGGATGCAGCGGACCAGATCGTGCTCGGTCACGCGGACGTGGCGATTGCCGGGGGCGCCGAGTCGTTGTCGAACGTTCCGATGCTCCATTCGCGCCGGTTTTCGGATGTGCTCGTGAGCGCGAGTAAGGCCAAATCGTTGGGCGGACGGATCGGCGCGTTCTCGCACGTGCGTCCGCGCGACCTGGTGCCGATCACGCCG
>DASYXE010000183.1:0-2265 GCA_035935375.1 Gemmatimonadaceae bacterium
CGCTCTTCTCGGTGCACATGGTCCAGCACCTCTTGCTGATGCTCGCGGCGGCGCCGCTGCTTGCGTTAGGCGAACCGCTCTTGCCGGCGCTGTGGGCGTTGCCGTACCGGTGGCGTCTGGCGGTCGGACGGTGGTGGCGCACCTCGCCGCGCGCGCGGCGCACCGCGTGGGCGGCCGGCGATCCGTTAGGCATCTGGCTCGCGAACCTCGCCGTGCTGTGGTTCTGGCACCTGCCCGGTCCGTACTCCGCCGCGTTGGGCGACGAGCGGCTGCACGCCGTCGAGCACCTGACCTTTCTCGCGTCGGCCTTCCTCTTCTGGTGGGTCGTGTTCCAACCCATCGGCCGGCGGCGGCTCGCACGCGGCGGCGCCGTGGTCTACCTGGCGCTCACCCTCATGCAGAGCGGCGCGCTCGGCGCCATCCTCGCGTTCGCGCGCACGGGATGGTATTCCGCGCACGCCGCCGGCGCCGCCGCGTGGCACCTGACCCTGCTCGAGGACCAGCAGCTCGCCGGGCTCATCATGTCCGTCCCGGCGTCGCTCGTCTACATCGGCGTCGCGCTCGTCCTCGCCGCACAGTGGTTCATCATGAACCCTGCACCGCGCCGGCGCGGCCGCCTGTCGCCCGGTTAGGCAGCTATTTGCGCTTCCTCGGCACCTTGGCGCCCGTCTTCCGCGCCTCGGACAACCCGATCGCTATCGCTTGCTTGCGGCTCGTCACCTTCCCGCCGTGACCGGACTTGCCACGCCGCAGCGTCCCTTTCTTCCGGCGGTGCATCGCGCTCTTCACCCGCTTCGACGCGGCGCGACCTTACTTGCGCCCACTGCGCTTGGTTCGCGAATGCTTCGTTCGCGTGGCCATCTCACGCTCCTGTGTCGGAGGATTCGCTGTCCTTGCCTGCCCGCACGACGGCGCAAGCACCGGGCCATGGTTGGCTGACCGAGTGAGCGCATCCGGTGATAACGCCGAAATAGCGGCTGGATAACGGCGCCTCGTTAGATCGCGCGTGTTGCGACGCGTGCACATCGCACCGACTGCACCTCGCATCACACCCCGCGTTCGTTCACTACCAGCGCGACGAGGCGCCCATGTCCTTCATGAACCGTAGAGCCCTGATGCTGCTCGCTATCGTACCCTCGAGCGGACTCGCAGCCCAAACCGGAAGCGTTGCACCAATGACGCGCACGTACTTCATCGCGGCCGATTCCGTGTCGTGGGACTACGTGCCGGGCGGACGCGACGAAATCACCGGACAGCCGTACGCGGACACGGCGTTCTTCGCCAAGGGGAAGCCGCGTCCAGTCAGCACCGTCTACAAGAAAGTGCTGTACCGCGAGTACACCGACAGCACGTTCCGCACGCTCAGGCCGAGATCGGCCGAGTGGCAACACCTCGGATTTCTGGGGCCGCTCATCCGCGGTGTGGTGGGCGACACGATCCGCGTCGTATTCCGGAACAATGCCCAACGGCCGTACAGCGTCCATCCGCACGGCGTGTTCTACGAGAAGAACGCAGAGGGCGTGCCCTACAACGACGGCACGAGCGGCGGCGACAAGGCCGACGACGGTGTGGCGCCCGGCGCGACATTCACCTACATCTGGATAGTCCCCGAGCGCGCGGGACCGGGACCCATGGATGGCAGCTCGGTGATGTGGATGTACCACTCGCACGTGGACGAAGTGCGCGACATCAACACCGGCCTTTTCGGTCCGATGATCATCACCGCCCGCGACAAGGCGCGGGCCGACGGTTCGCCTAACGACGTCGACCGCGAGATCGTCGCGTCGTTCATGCAGGTGGAGGAAGAGAACAGCTGGGTCGAGAACAAACCGTTCGGCTCGGGCTTTACGATGGATTCGCTCGACGCCCTCGCGCCCATCCCGAACCCGCACCTGGCGGCCGACGCCTATCCGTGGTTCGTCAAGTTCACCATCAACGGCTTCGTGCACGGCAGCATGCCGCTCGCCGACCTCACCGTGAAGAAAGGTCAGCGCGTACGCTGGTATCTCATGGCGTCGACCAACGATTTCGACTTCCATGCGCCGCACTGGCACGGCAACACCGTCGTGTTGAACGGCATGCGCACCGACGTCGCGCAGCTCGCGATGATGCAGATGGTGAGCGCGGACATGATCCCCGACGACGTCGGCACGTGGCTCTTCCACTGCCACGTGTCCTTCCACAACGAGGAGGGAATGGCGGTCCGTTATCGCGTCCTGCCGTGAGAACGGACACGACCGGACAGGACCGGACAGAAGACGGACA
>DASYXE010000184.1:0-13406 GCA_035935375.1 Gemmatimonadaceae bacterium
GCGTTCAGCCTGTTCGCCTTCGGGCTGTTCGGCCTCGTGGCGCTCAACGTGAGCGACGCGCTGCGCCACGTCGAAGAGCGCGTCGAGATTCGCGCGTTTCTGGCCGACGGGACGCCCGTCGAGGCGGTGTCCGCCGCCGTAGGTGACATCGCGTCGTTTCCGGAAGTGGCGCGTGTCGACATGATCACGCCTGAACAGGCGCTCGCACGCGCGCGGAAAGAGATGGGCGAGTTCCAGGATGTGTTCGACGCCGCGGTGCTGCCCGCGTCCCTCGAGATCCGTCTCAAGCCCGGGTACCGCGACCCCGCCACCGTGCGCGCGGTAGCCGCGCGCGTGAAGACCTACTCGTTCGTCGACGACGTGCGCTACGGCGAGGAATGGGTGCAGAAGCTGTACAACATCCGGAACATCGCCGGGGCCACGGGCCTCGTGTTGGGCATCGCGTTCGCGGGCGTGGCGGTGATCATCATCGGATCCACCATCCGGATGACGGTGCTGGCGCGGGCACGCGAGATCTCGATCATGCGGCTCGTCGGCGCGACCGACGCGTTCGTCCGGCGGCCGTTCCTCGTCGACGGGTTCGTGAAGGGCGTCGTCGGCGGTCTCCTCGCGCTGGCGCTGGCGTGGATTGCCTACCGGCTCGTCGACCAAACGTTAGGCATATCGAGCGCGTTCTTCCAATCGAGCTCGGCTGCGTTAGGCGTCGTGGCCGGCGGCGTGATCGGCCTCGTCGGCAGCGCGCTGTCGGTGGGCCGGCACCTCCGCGATGTCTGACCGCCTGGTCCGGCTGGGCCCGGCCCGGTCCTGCTCTGTCCGCCTGTCCGTCGCGTTCCTCCTCGCCGCCGCCGGCGCGAGCCCGTCGATCGCGCACACGCAGGCCGCCCCCGCCCAACAGCCCGCCGACAACCCGGAAGCGCGCCTCAAGGCCGAGCGCGCCAAGCTGGATGCCCTCCGCGCCGAGCGCGCGCGCCTCGAGCAGCGCCGCCAGTCGCTGCAGAACACCGTGCACGACCTGTCCGAGGAAGTCGACAACCTCAATCGCGAAGCGGACATGACCGCCAGCGTCGTCCGCTCGCTCGACAACCAACTGGACGCCATCAACGCCGAAGTCGCGAGCACCACGTCGGATCTCGTCGACGCGCAGGACGAGCTCACGGTCAAGCGCGTGATCCTCCAACGCCGCCTCGTCGACATCTACAAGCGCGGCCCGCTGTTCTCCCTCGAAGTCCTGCTCTCCGCCAACAGCTTCGGCGACCTCATCGCGCGCTACAAGTACCTCCACCTCATTGCGCTCCGCGACCGCGTGCTCGTGCACCGCGTGGAAGACCTGCGCAACCAGATCGACCGCCAGCGCGGCAACCTGGTGCGCTTCCAGAGCGACATGGAGGAAAACCGACAAGAGAAGGCCGACGAGGAACAGCGCCTGCGGAACCTCCAGGCCCAACAAGCGGCGAGCCTGCACGATGCCCAACGCAACGCGCGCCTCACCGACCGCCGCATCCAGCAGCTCGCGAGCGACGAAGGACGCCTCACCAACGTCATCGCGTCCCTCGAGGCGGCGCGCCTGCGCGCCGAGCGCGCGTCGCCTAACGCACCGCGCTCGGCCGGGGTGTTCAACAGCGCCAACCGCCTCGACTGGCCGGTCGACGGAACCCTGCTCTACACCTTCGGACGCGTCGTGAACCCCAACAACACGACCGTCCGCTGGAACGGCATCGGCATCAAAGCCGCCGAAGGCGCGGAGGTGCACGCGGTCGCCGCGGGGAAAGTGCGCGTCGCCGAGCCGTTCGGCACGTACGGCCTGACGGTGATCATCGAGCACCCGGGCGGCGACTACTCGGTGTACGGCTCGCTCGAGAAAGTCACCGTGAAAAAGGGCGACGTCGTCGGCAAGGGCGATCTCATCGGCTACGTGGGGTCGACCGACCCCGAGTTGGGCCCACATCTGCACTTCGAGATGCGCCCCGAGGGACGCCCGGTCGACCCGCTCGACATCCTCAAACCACAGCCGTGACGGTCGCGTGCGCCGTCACCCGTTTCACCCGCGGCGCGTGACACCCACCAGCGCCCCCGCTACTTTGTGCGTATGACGGGTGTGTTTGCCACCTTCCGCTCGAGCCGCTCGCGGCTGACGCGCTTCGCCGGCCTGATCCTGCTCATCGCGCAGGTCGTGGCCGTTGGGATCGCGCCGGCCGCCGAGGCGCTCGCGTCGCACAGCGCGGCGGCCCACGTGGAAGATGCGGGCATCCACCTGCACCACAGCCACAACCCCAACGATTGTCCGGCCTGTCTCGCGCTGCAGATCGGCGCGAACGGACTGCCCACTCGCATCGAGCGGCCCAGGCCGGCGGTCGAGCGCCTCGCGCCGATGCGCGTCGCGCAGGCCATTGTCCTCCCGCGCGCCCGCGGCATCGAGCCGCACGCGCCCCGCGCTCCGCCACTCATCCTCGTCGCGTCCCGTTAGACGGGACGCCGGCGTGCCGCGGCCTCCGCCGCGCGCGCCCGCGCCGCTCTCGCCTAACGGGCGACTCACGCCGCCGGCCTGAGCCGTCGTGCGCCCGTGCCCGCCGTCCGTGAGCGGGCATCCGGGGCCCGGCCCGAGCCCGGCCTCCCGGTCACACCAGGACGAGGACGACACATGCACGTGGGGAAGGTCGTAGGAGCGCTGACGCTGGCGTCGGCGGTCGCGGTGCACGCACAGCAGCCTGTGCCTCGCTCGCGCCCCGATTCCACGGCCCGCGCCGACAGCGCGATAGTCGCCGACTCGGCGCGCATCGCGCACGAGATGAATCGGATCCGCGGCGAGGCGCAGCATCCGCCTCCGCCGATCCTGGCGGACAGCGGACCAACGCTGCTGATCACGCGCCAGCAAGCCGTCGACTCCGTGCTCGCGCACAATCCGACGCTGATCGCCGCGCTCGAGCAGACCGAGCAAGCCCGTGCGCGCCGCACCGAGGCCGTGGCCATTCCCGATCCGTCGTTGTCGGCCACGATCGTTGGGCAGAACGGCGCGTTGACCCCGGGTTCGGCCACGGAGCACGACTACGCACTCAACCTCACGGTGCCGTTCCCCGACCGCATCAGGCTGCGCGGCAAGGTGGCCGGCGCCGATGTGCAAACCGCCGAGTTGTCGTACCTCCAGCTCAAGCAGCAGCTCGCGTCGCAGACGTCGCAAACGTACGACTCGTTGCTCGTCGCGTTACGCCACCTCGATGACTTTCAACTGGCAAAGCAGCTCGCGCAGGACTTTCTCACGCGCACGCAAGCCCGCTACGAGGGCGGCACGAGCCCCAAGCTCGACGTGATCAAGGCGAAGGTCGATGTCGCGCAGGCGCAGAACGACCTCATTTCCGGCCAGCGCGACGTGGCGAACGCGAAAGCGTCGCTCAACCGGCTCATGGGCCGTCTGTTAGGCGCCAACATCACGCCGGCGGATTCGCTCGAGATTCCACCGGCGCTGCCGGAGCTGGCGATGCTCGAGCAGCGCGCCGCCGAGCTCCGTCCGGAGTTGCGCAGCCTCGCCGCCCAACGGGCGGGCGCGAGCGCGGCCACCACGCTCGCCAAGGAATTCTGGCTCCCCGACATCAGCGTCGGCGTGACGCGGCTCAACGTGGTCGGTACACCGGCGACGTACGACACCGGTATCGGCATCGGCTTCCCGTTGTTTTTCTGGCAGCACACCGGCGGCGAGGTGTCCGAGGCCGCGCACCACGAGAAGGAGCTCGCGGCCACGAATCGAGATCTCGCCGCGCAGGTGAACCAGGAGGTGCGCGTCGCGTACGCCGGCGCCGCCACCGCGCTGCAACAAGCGCAGTACTTGCGCGACGAGCTCGTGCCCGAAGCCCAACAGGCCTACACCATCGCGTCCAACAGCTACAAGCTCGGCGGGTCTTCGGCACTCGAAGTGCTCGACGCCGAGCGTGACTTCCTCGACGCTCAGACGCAATACACCGACGCCCTCGGCGCCGTGAACGATGCCATCGCGCAGCTCGAGCTCGCCGTCGGCGCGCCGCTCGCGAGCGCACCATCCGGAGTTCCGCATGACTGATTTGCGATCGTCCATCCGACGCCGCGTCCGCCTGACGGCGGCCGCCGCCGCGTTCGTCGCCGTGGCGTTGGCCGCCTGCTCCAAGGACGCGCCGCCCGCGTCCGCCGACCGCGCGCCCGGATACAGCAGCACGCCCGCCGCCAAACCAGGCGAGCTCGTGCTGCCGCCCGCCCAACGCGAGCGCATCTCGATCACCACGGTCGCGCCGACCCGCTATCAGCCGTTGGTCTACGCCACCGGCACCGTCGCGTTCGACGGCGATCAGTCGACGCAGGTGTTGGCGCCGATTTCCGGGCCTGTCACCCGCATCCTCGTGCAACCGGGCGATGCGGTGTCGCGCGGACAGGCGCTCGCCTACGTGTCGTCGCCCGACTATGCGGCCGCCGTGTCGAACTACCGGAAGGCCGCGGCGACCGCGCGCAACTTGCAGCACATCGCCGACCTCGATGTACAGTTGTACAAGAACGACGCGATCGCGCGCCGAGACATGGAGCAGGCGCAGACCGACGCCGTCTCCGCCGCCGCCGATCGCGACGCCGCCCTCGAGCAGTTGCGCGCCATCGGCGTCGAGGACACCACCATCCACGCGCTGCAGGAAAACGAGCCCGTCGCGAACGTGCAGGGCGCGATCCGCGCGCCGATCGCCGGAACGGTCGTCGAGCGCCTCGTCACGCCGGGACAGCTGCTGCAGGCCGGCACCACGCCGTGCTTCACGGTGGCCGATCTGTCGCGCATGTGGGTGATGACCAACGTGTTCGAGTCCGACCTCTCGGACGTTCGGTTAGGCGACCAGGCCGACGTCGTGACGAACGCGTCGAATAACGTGTTCCACGGCGCCGTCGACAACATCGCGGCCGAGGTCGACTCCGCCACCAAGGCGACCGCGGCGCGCGTGGTCGTATCGAACCCCGAGCGGCTGCTCAAGAAGGACATGTATGTGCGCGTCACGGTGCACTCGCGGCACGAACATACGGGGTTGCTCGTCCCCATCGCCGCCGTGCTGCGCGATGAAGACAACAATCCGTTCGTGTACGTCCAGGACACGAACGGCGCCTTCGAGCGCCGGTCGGTCACGCTCGGCGAGCGTCTGGCCGAGCGCTACCAGATCGCGTCGGGCCTCGCGTCCGGCGACAAGGTCGTGTCCGAGGGCGGGCTGTTCCTCCAGTTCGCGCAGAGCCAATGACCGTGCCTGCGGGTCACACGCCACCCGAGCTGCCTAACCGGGACGAGTCGCGCCAGTCGTACATCAACCGGGTCATCGCCGCGTCGCTCGGTCAGAAGTTTCTGGTCTCGCTGCTCGCGCTGCTCCTCATCGGCGTCGGCATTTGGTCGTTCCGCCGGCTGCCCGTCGATGCCTATCCCGACCTCTCGCCGACGATGGTCGAGATTGTCACGCAGTGGCCGGGCCACGCCTCCGAGGAAGTCGAGCGGCTGATCACGGTGCCCATCGAGATCGAGATGAACGGACTGCCCCACCTCAAGATCGTCCGTTCGATCTCGCTCTACGGGCTCTCCGACGTCACGCTCACCTTCGAGGACGGCACCGACGACTACTTCGCGCGCGAGCAGGCCTTCGAGCGCTTCGGCGATCTCGCGCTGCCCGATGGCGTGACGCCCGGGCTGGTGCCGCTCACGTCGCCTTCCGGTCTCGTGTACCGATACGTCCTCGAGAGCAACGACCGCTCGGCGATGGAGCTCAAGAACATCGACGACTGGGTCATCACCAAGGCGTACAAGTCAGTGAGCGGTGTCGCCGATGATTCTCCGTTAGGCGGCGAGACGATGCAGTACCAGGTCCTGCTCGATCCGACGCGCCTCGCCGGCGCCGGCCTCACCGTGCCCGAGGTTCAGCAGGCGCTCGCCAACAACAACGGCAACGCGGGCGGCGGATTCTACTCGGAGGGCGGCCAGTTCTACTACGTGCGGGGCCTCGCCCGCATCAAGACGCTCGACGACATCGCGAACATCGTCGTCGCCGTGCACAACGGCACGCCCATCCTGGTCAAGGATCTGGGCGACGTCGTCATCGGCCACGCGCCCCGGTTAGGCCAGTTCGGCTTCAACGAGACCAACGACGCGGTCGAAGGCGTGATCCTCATGCGCCGCGGCGAGCAGACGCAGACGGTGCTCAAAGGCGTCGAGGCAATGACCAAGCAGCTCAATGACTCCGTGCTGCCCCGCGACGTCCACATCAACCCATTCTACGACCGCAGCGATCTCGTCAACCTCACCACCCGCACCGTCGAAGACAATCTGATCCGCGGCATCCTGCTCGTCATCGTCGTCCTCATCTTCTTCCTCTACGACGTCCGATCGGGGCTCATCGTCGCCGTCGCCATCCCGATGTCGCTCCTGTTCGCGTTCATCTGCCTCGACATCAGGCACATCCCCGCGAACTTGTTGTCGATCGGCGCCATCGACTTCGGCATCCTGGTCGACGGCGCGGTCGTGATGGTCGAGAACATCCATCGACAGCTCGCGCTCAGACACGGCTCCGACTACAACCTGATCGAAGTGATCCGGGCCGCCGCGGCGGAGGTCGACCGGCCGATCTTCTACGCGGTCGCGGTGATCGTCGCGGGATTCCTGCCCATCTACGTGCTGGCGGGTCCGTCGGGCCGCTTGTTCCGTCCGATGGCCGACACGACGATTTTCGCGCTCGTCGGATCGCTGATCGTCACGCTCACGCTCATTCCGGTGTTGTGCTCCTGGCTGCTCCGGCGCGGCGTGAAGGAGCGGCGGAACAGGGCCTTCGACTGGGTTAGGCATCTGTACGCGCGCGCGCTCGATGTCTGTCTCGCTCGCCCCTGGGCCACGACCATCGGTTCCACCGCTGTGTTCGCGCTGTCGCTGCTGCTGATCCCGGTCATCGGCGCCGAGTTCATGCCGCACCTCGATGAAGGCGCGTTGTGGGTGCGCGCGACGATGCCCTACACCATTTCGTTCGACGAGAGCGCGGCCATCGTTCCCAAGATTCGCGCGATCCTGCGCGCGTTCCCCGAGGTCACCGTCGTCGGCTCCGAGCACGGCCGCCCCGATGATGGCACCGATCCGACAGGGTTTTTCAACGCCGAATTTTACGTTGGGCTCAAGCCCTACGGCGAGTGGACCGGCCCGTATCACACCAAGCAGGACCTCATCGACGCGATCGACAAGAAGCTCGAAACATTCCCCGGCATCACGTTCAACTACACGCAGCCCGCCGAGGATGCCGTCGACGAAGCGGAGACTGGCCTCAAGAGCGCGCTCGACGTCAAAGTGTTCGGCCCCGATCTGACCGTGCTCGAGAAAAAGGGCAAGGAAATCAAGCAGATCCTCGAGCGCGTGCGCGGCCTCAACGATCTCACGCTCGTGCAGGAGCTCGGCCAGCCCGCGCTCACGGTGGCCGTGGATCGCGCCAAGATCGCTCGCTACGGCATCAACGCCGGCGACGTCAACGCGCTCATCGAGGCCGCGGTGGGCGGCGGGGTGGCGACACAGGTCGAGCAGGGCGAGCGGCTGTACGATCTCGTCGTTAGGCTCGAACCGCAATACCGCGAGAACCCGCAACAGATCGGCAGCATTCTCGTCGCCGCTCCCGATGGCGAGCAGATCCCGCTCAAGGACATCGCCGACGTCCAGGTGTCGAACGGAGCGTCGTTCATCTATCGGCAGGACAACAGCCGCTTCATCGGCATTCAGTATTCGGTGAACGGACGCGATCTCGCGAGCGCCGTGCAGGATGCCCAACGACAGGTGAGCGCGGCGGTCAAGATGCCGCCGGGCTACCACGTCGTGTGGGGCGGCGAATATCAGGAGTACACGGCGTCGCGAGCCCAACTGCGCGTCATCCTGCCGCTCACGCTGTTCGTGATCTTTCTGTTGCTGTTCGTGTTGTACGGCAACTTCAAGTTCCCGTTCATCACGGTATTCGGCGTGATTCTGTCGGCGCCGGTGGGCGGGTTGGTCGCGCTCTTGGTCAGCGGAACGCCGTTCTCCGTCTCGTCGGGTATCGGATTCCTCGCGCTGTTCGGCGTCTCGGTGCAGACGGCCGTCGTCTATATTTCCTACGCGAACGAGCTGCGCAACGGCGGCGTGAGCATTCTCGAGGCGACCCGCGAAGCGGCCGTGTTGCGGCTGCGACCGATCATGATGACCGCGCTCGTCGCCGCGTTGGGCCTGCTCCCGGCGGCACTCTCGCACGGCGTCGGCTCCGACTCGCAACGGCCGTTTGCGTTGGTCATCGTCGGCGGACTCTTCTCGCGCCTGCTGATCAGTGTGTTCCTGATGCCCGCGCTCTATGCACTCGTCGCGCGGCAGGGCGATCGCCTGCAAGTGTGACGTTGCGCGATTGACGCCTCGTCGACTCCTGCATATGCTGATTGAGCATCGGTACCAACCGGTGCACTTTCGGATGTGCGCCCAGGCGGCGCTCCGGCCCGGTCCGTGCAGGGCCTGGAGCGACGTCTGATATTCCTTTTGCACGTAGAGACGATACGACATGGCAACGCAGACTCCGCCGCGCGCTGAAACGCGTGAGCGCAAAGGCAAGACCGGCCTCGAGGCGCTCGGACTCGCGCCCAAAGGGACCATTCACTGGAATCTCGTCCCGCCCGAGCTCGTCCAGGCGGCCGTGCGGCGCGACGAAGGCCAGCTCGCCGACCGAGGACCCTTCGTCGGCATCACCACGCCGCACACCGGCCGCTCGCCCAAGGACAAATTCCTGGTCAAGGAGCCGGGCACCGAGCGCGACGTGTGGTGGGGCGATGTGAATCGCCCCTTTTCGCCCGAGAACTATCAGAAGCTCCTCGCCGACGTCCGCGCCTACCTCGCTGCCCAACCGGAGCTGTTCGTCCAGGACCTGTGGACCGGCGCCGACCCGCGACACCGCCTCTGCGTCCGCTACGTCTCGCCTAACGCATGGCAGATGCTGTTCGTGCGGAACATGTTCATCCGCCCCGAGCTCAGCGACCTGCCCACCTTCGTGCCGAACTTCAGCGTGCTGCACGCGCCGGAAATGCAGGCCGACCCGGCCAAACACGGCACGCGCAGCGGCACATTCATCGTCCTCGACTTCGCCTCGCGCCAGATCCTCATCGGCGGCACCCGCTACGCGGGCGAGCTCAAGAAGGCGATGTTCACGGTGATGAACTACCTCATGCCCAAGTCCAACGTGTTGTCCATGCACTGCTCCGCCAACATCGGCGAGCACGGCGACTGCGCGTTGTTCTTCGGCCTCTCGGGCACCGGCAAGACCACGCTCTCCGCCGATCCCGAACGCCAGCTCATCGGCGACGACGAGCATGGCTGGAGCGATGAAGGCGTGTTCAACTTCGAGGGCGGCTGCTACGCCAAGGCGATCAACCTCTCCGAGGACAGCGAGCCCGACATCTATCGCACCACCCAGATGTTCGGCACGGTGCTCGAGAACGTCGTCCTCGATCCCAACTCGCGCCGGCCTGATTTCACCGACTCGTCGCTCACCGAAAACACACGCGTCTCCTATCCGCTGCCGTATATCCGGAATCACGCGCCCGGCGGCCGCGGTGGACATCCCAGGAACGTCGTCCTCCTCACCGCCGACGCGTTCGGCGTGCTGCCGCCCATCGCGCGCCTAACGAGAGACCAGGCGCTGTACTATTTCCTGTCCGGCTACACCGCCAAAGTCGCCGGCACCGAGCGCGGCGTCACCGAGCCGCAGGCCACATTCAGCGCCTGCTTCGGCGCCGTCTTCCTCGTCTGGCCGCCCACCAAATACGCCGAGATGCTCGGCGCGCGCCTCGACCACCACAAATCGAAGGTGTGGCTCGTCAACACGGGATGGACTGGCGGCCCCTTCGGCGTCGGATCGCGCATGAAGCTCGGCTACACGCGCGCGATGGTGCGCGCCGCGCTCTCGGGCGAGCTCGACGCCGTGCCCACCACCACCGACCCGCTCTTCGGACTCGCCGTGCCGCAATCGGTGCGCGGCGTCCCGGCCGAGGTCATGAATCCGCGCGGCACGTGGTCCGATCCGGCTGCGTACGATGCGCAGGCCAGGAAGCTCGCCGGCATGTTCGCCAAGAACTTCGAGCAGTTCGCGAGCGCCGTGTCCGACGGCGTCAAACACGCAGGCCCCAAAGGCGCATGATCGACGTGTGACGTCGATCCGCGACCCGCTCTGGAACACCATCGTCCTCGATGACGTCGCCCGCCGGCTCATCGACACGCCGGTGTTCCAGCGTCTGCGGTACGTCCGTCAGTTAGGCCTGGCCCACCTCGTCTACCCCGGCGCCACCCACACCCGCTTCGAGCACGCGTTAGGCGCGTACCACCTGGCGCGCCGCACGCTCGCCGTCCTCGACGCGCGGCACGAGCTCGACGGCGCGATCCCGCCCGAGGAGCCGGCCGTCGTCACCGCCGCGGCGCTGCTCCACGACGTCGGCCACCACCCGTTCTCGCACGCGCTCGAGGAGATCGGCGCCCAACACCACGAAGTCGCCGCGCGGCCGCTGATCACACGCGGCCCCATCGCCGACGAGCTCCGCGCCTCGGTCGCGCGCGACGCGCCCGAGCGCGTCTACGCCCTCATCCGAGGCGAGAGCACCAGCCCGCTGCAGGGACTCATCTCCGGTTCGCTCGACCTCGACAAGATCGAATACTTGAAGCGCGACGCCTTCATGTGCGGCGTCCCGTACGGCGAAATCGACGTCGACCGGCTCGTCAACGCGCTCACCGTGATTCGCGACGCGTCGGGTACCGTGTCCGGCCGCACGACCATCGGCGTTCTCGACAAGGGACTCTCGGCGCTCGAGTCCCTGCTCTTCGCCAAGTATCAGATGTACCGCAACGTGTACTGGCACCACGCCGTGCGTAGCGCCACCGCGATGTACAAGCGCCTGGTGGACGACGCGATCCGCGATGGCGCCCTCGACGAGCGCGCGCTGTCGTCGCTCACCGACGAAGGACTCCTGCACGTCCTCGAGACCGCGAGCAACGCGCCGCTCCTCGACGCGCTGCGCAACCGGCGTCTCTACAAGCGCGCGTTCGAGTGCGCCGCGGGCGACCTGCCCGACGGCGTCGGCGACTGGATTGCCGTCGAGCTCGACCGCGTCCGCGCGACAGAAGACGGGCTCGCCCGGCAGTTAGGCCTCGCACCGGGCGAGCTGCTGCTCGACTTCCCCGAGAAGCCGCAGATGCTCGGACTCGATTTGCCGGTGCGTCTCCGCGGCGGGCAGGTGCACCGCCTCACGCGCGAGGGGCTGCCCGGGTCCATCAACCTGCCCGCGCTCTCCGACGAGCTCTATCGCTCGGCGCGCGTGCTCCGCGTGTTCGTGGCCCGTCCGGTTCTGTTAGGCGAAGACGCGTTGCGCGCCGTGCTGGCCTGACTCAACCGCCGCGCGTGCGCTCCGCGCCGCGTGCCTCCGCCAGGCGCCGCGCGATCCCGCGATAGAACGCCGCGTCCTCGCTGCGCTGCTGCCCTTCCAGCGACAGCGCCGCCAGCTCCAACGCGTAGAGGATGTTGCCGAGGTAGAGCTCCGCGAGCGCGCCGACGGTGGCGTCCGGCACGTCAGCCGCCGTTCTTACCGTCCGACGCCGCGGCGCCGGCCGCGCCCGACGCCTCGTCCAATGCGACCACCCGCACGACAATGGCCGTGATGTTGTCCAGCCCGCCGCGCCCATTCGCCTCGGCAATCAGCGCGTCCACGACCCGCTGCGCCGTCGCCCGGGACTGCAACAGCTGCGCGAGGCGCCGGTCGTCCACCATTCCCGTTAGGCCGTCGCTCGCGACGAGGAACGTGTCGCCCCGCTTCACTTCACCGGCGTACAGATCGGGCTGCACATCCGTGTTCGCGCCGACACACCGCGTGATCACGTTGCTGTACGGATGGTATCGCGCTTGCTCCGGCGTCAACACGCCGGCGTCTACCTGCTCCTGCACGTACGAGTGATCCTTGGTGAGCTGCCGTAGAGCGCCATCGCGGAGCATGTACACCCGCGAATCGCCCACGTGGCCGATGAGATAGTGCGCGTCGTGCAGCAGCAGCACGCACACCGTCGTCCCCATCCCCTGCTTGTCGACTTCGGTCAGCGTCCGCTGATAGATCGCCTGGTTCGCGCGCTGCAACGACTGCTGCACGCGCTCGCGCGCCACCTCGTCCGCCATCGCGCTCGCGTCGCGCAACTCATCCGACAGGATGCGCACAGCCATGTCGCTCGCCACTTCACCCGCGGCGTGCCCGCCCATTCCATCGGCGACCACGAACAATCCACGCGGAAGGTCCGAGAAAAAACTGTCCTCGTTCCCCGTGCGGATCATTCCGGTGTGCGTCCCCTGACCTGCTTCGAGCTGCACGCGTGCCCCGTCAGAAAAAGAGGAGATACACAGCCACAGCCACCACCGCGATCACCACAATCCAGAGCAGCAGCGACGGCCGCTGACGCCGGTCACGCGACTCGCGCTCACCGACGAGGCCGGCCTCCTTCTCCTGCGCCGTACCCGACTCGCTCCCCGACGAGGCCGCCGGTGCGTTGCCTGCCGCCCCGGCGCGAGCCGAAGCCACCAACCGAGCCCGCTGCTCGGGCGTCAGCGCCGCAATCGCGCGCGTCTGCCCTGCGCCGGCTCCTCCTTCTGCATCCGCATTCTCGACACCACCCGACACGCCCAACCCAACACCGCCCTGCCCGCCCGGTACCGCCGCCACTCCCGTCGGTCGAAAGATGAACTTGATTCCGCCAACGCGCAGGTCCGGCGCGCCCTGGAGCAACGCCTCGCCAAGAATCCTCCGGCCGCCTACGTAGGTCCCGTTGGTCGACCCCATGTCGACCACGTACCACCCATCGTCTCGCAACTGCAATTTCGCATGTGAATCCGAGACACTGTCATCCGCCAAAGCGATCTCGTTGTGCGCCCCTCGGCCGATGTGCATGAGGCGCGAACGTATCTCGAACGTCGTTCCATTCAACAGTCCGCTGCTCTTCACCTCGAGCGTCGCGAGCACTGGTCGTGCCGGTGCGACGTCCGCGTGAAATCGAAATTCCTCAGGCCCAACCTTGAGCACGTCGCCACGCACGAGCCGGCATGATGATGCTACACGTTGCCCGTTCACCGACAGTCCATTCGCGCTCATGTCGGTGACCATGTAGCCGCCCGCGGCCGCCGCGATCACCGCATGCTTACGCGACACCTCCCCGGTCGGCACCACCACGTCGCACGTCGGATCCCGACCAACCACCAACCCACTGTCCGGGACCACATACTCGCGCCCGTCCACCAGCGATACCAGGCGCCCGCCTGTCCCCCGATCCGTGAACGACCACAGTCGCCTGGGCACATCGTCCGCCGAAGCGGCCTCAGGCCTCTTTACGGCGGTGACAAACCTGGTGTTTCCGCCCTTCC
>DASYXE010000185.1:0-7163 GCA_035935375.1 Gemmatimonadaceae bacterium
TATCCTCGAGCAGACTGCGAACCATGATCGCTGCCGAGTTCACGAGAATGTCGAGCGTCCCGAAGTGGTTGACGACGTCGGCGACGAGTCGATCGGGGGCGTCGGCCTCACGGAGATCGGATTGGAACGCGACAGCGTCGATGCCGCGCGCCGCGAGCTGCCCGATCAACGAGGCGGCGTCGGCCGGCGACTCATGATGGTGGATCGCGATGCGCGCGCCGCGATCGGCGAGGGCCAGCGCGAGGGCGCGTCCGACACGGCGCGCGCCGCCGGTGACGAGGGCGACGCGTCCCTGGGGGTTCATTCAGCGCTCCAGCGCGGCGAGCACATCGCCTGGAGCGGGAGCCCCGCGCGCCGCGAAGGCAATGCGCCCGTCTCGTCCGATGGCGTACACGGTGCGTTGGATGAGCCGTCCATCGGGCTTGAGCGCGCCGTAGGCCGCCGCGATCTGGCGTTGCGGGTCGCTCAACAAGGGGAAGTTGAAGTGCATCTTCGCCGCGTAGCGCGCGTGCGCATCCACGCTCGCCGGATTGACGCCTAACGGTTGGACACCGGCCTTCTCGAACTTGCTCAGCTCATCGCGCACGGCGGAGAGTTGTTTGTTTCAGCCAGGCGTGTTGTTCCCGGGATAGAACACGAGCACCACGGCTTGCTTGACGGTGAGACGCGCCAGTGCGTAGGTCTTGCCATCGCTGGCGGGCGCTTCGAACGGCGGGGCCGTGTCGCCGACGGCGAGGAGCGCGGTGCTCATGCGACGTTGGCCGCGGCGGCGCGAAGGCGGGCGTCCTGTCGCGCGAGCCACGCCTCGGGCACGCGCATGGAGCCGATCACGCGCGGGCCGGACTTGGCGCCATGCCAGTCCGAGCCTCCGCTCGGCAGCAGATCGAACTGCTCGGCGAGTGTGGTCAAGCGCGCCACGTCTTCGGAGGAGTGACCGGGGTGCAGCACTTCGACGCCGTCGAGCCCGTCGCCACGCAGCGCGTCGAGCCGCGCGCGTGTCCCGCCCGGTCCGGGATGCGCGAGGATGGCCAGTCCGCCGGCGCCGTGCACGAGGGCGATGGCTTCGCCTAACGTGAGGCGGTACTTCGGGACGAAGGCGGGCCGGCCATTGCCGAGCAGGCGCTCGAAGGCGTCGCGGAGGTCCTTCGCCCAGCCTCCGGCGACGAGCGCACGGGCGACGTGCGGCCGTCCGATCGCGGCGTCGCCGGCTTCCGCGAGCACCGCCTCGAGCGTGAGCGGAATGCCTAACGCTTGCAATCGCTCCACCATGCGGGCCGCCCGTGTGCGGCGCGTGTCACGGAACACCGCGAGGTGGCGTTCGATGGCGTCGAGACGCGACAGGTGCAATCCGAGTAGATGCACCTCGTTCCCGGCGTCCGTCGCGCTCAGCTCGACACCAGCCACCACGCGAACGCCTAACCGCGCGCCGGCCTCGCGCGCGGGCGCGATGCCGGCGACCGTGTCGTGATCGGTCAGGGCAATCGCCGTCAGATGCGCCGCGGCGGCGGCGCCCACCACGGCGTCCGGCGGCAGCGAGCCATCGGACGCGGTCGAATGCATGTGCAGGTCGACGCACCGGACGCTCGCTCGGGCGCCCGGTGCGTCCGCTGGTGCACCGTTCACCGGCGGTACCCTGCCTCCGGCGACGTCGCGCTCTCCTGCGACTGCGCGAACAAGCGCGCGAGATCCGCGTCGGAGAGCTCGGCAAGCGACTGGTCGCGCGACCGCGTGCCCTGCGGCGAATAGCGCACCGTGCGCACACGGCGCTCGCTGCCATCGCCCGTGATGAACAGCAAGGCGAATTCGTCGCGGTCGTACTGTGTCACGCGGCCGGACGGCGTCACTTCCCACCGAGCGCCGTCGATCGTGATGGTGCGAATGGGCATCAGTCCACGTCCACTTCTTCGTAAATGCGCACGGCGTCCGCCGGCTGATCCGACGCATCGGCGAGCGCTCTGGCGAGCGTCTTCGCGTCGTCGGCTTCCACGAACTCGACGAACGCGCCGGCGAGATCGCTCTCCTCGAACACCCAGAACTTGCATCCGGCGTCCACGAAATATGTGCGCCGGCTCTTCAGCTTCTGGAGGAACTTCTTGCGATCGGCGAGCGGAACTATCGAACGCCGAATGGTGAGCGCTCTGGCCACGTTCAGATTCCCGCGTCCGGGTACGTTTCGATCGTTTTCTTGACGTGCGCCAGAAACTGGTCGGCGATGGCGCCATCGATGATGCGATGGTCGAACGAAATCGAGAAGTACGAGCACGTGCGAATCGCAATCACGTCTTCGCCGTCCGGGCCCGTCATGACCTTGGGCCGTTTCTCGATCGTGCCGACCCCCAAGATTGCCACTTGCGGCTGGTTGATGATCGGCGTCCCCATGAGCGAGCCGAACACGCCCGGGTTCGTGATCGTGAACGTGCCACCCTGCACCTCTTCCGGATTCAGCTTCTTCGCGCGTGCGCGGTTCGCGAGATCGTTGAGCGTGCGTGTGATGCCGGTGAGCGAGAGGTCGTCGGCGTGCTTGATCACCGGGACGATGAGGCCCCAGTCGAGCGCGACGGCGACGCCGATGTTGACCTGCTTCCGATAAATGATCGTGTCGTTCGCCACCGACGCGTTCATTACTGGGAACGCTTTGATCCCGTCGATGACCGCTTTGATGATGAACGGCAGGTACGTGAGCTTCTGGCCGGTGGAGGCCTCGAAGTCGGCGCGATGTTTGGCGCGGAGCCGTGCGACGCGCGTGAAGTCGATTTCCATGAACGACGTCACGTGCGCGGCCGTGCGGCGCGACAGCGCCATGTGCTCGCTGATGAGCGCGCGCATCTTGGACATGGGCTCGACGACGTCGCCGGGCTCGGCGGTGGGCGTGGGCCACATTACGCCTAACGGAGCAGCGACGGCCTGGCGCGGCGCGCTGGGCGCCGCTGGGCGCTGCAGGGCGCCGCCGGCGTCGATGAATTGCAGGATGTCCTTCTTGGTCACGCGGCCGGCGATACCGGAGCCATGCATCCCGGTGAGCTCGATGCCGTGCTCCGCTGCGATTTTGCGCACGAGCGGAGACGACTTGGTGCGCACGCGATCCTCGAAGGAATTGCCGCCGCCGTTTCCCGCATGCGTCGGCGCGCTTGGCGCCGGAGCGGAAGGATGACGGGGTTCGGCGGGCGCTGGCGTAGATTCGACAGCGGGGGGGCCCCCCCGCGCCGCACCCGCAGCCGGCGCCGCACTCGCACCCGCACCAACCAACGCGCCCTTCTCCGTCTCCAAACGCGCCACCACAGTCTGTACCGGTACCGTCTGCCCTTCCTGCACCAGAATCTCCGCCAACACCCCGGCCGACGGCGCCGGAATCTCGGCGTCCACCTTGTCGGTCGAGATCTCGAAGATCGGCTCGTCGCGCTTCACCTCGTCGCCCACCTGCTTCAGCCACTTGGAGAGCGTTCCTTCCGCGATCGACTCGCCCATCTGCGGCATGATCACATCGATGCGTGACACTGGCTCAACTCCTCTTCGATTGTTTCAGTCCCGATTCCTCAGGCGCCGCGGCGCGCCGCCGTATGCGCCATTGGATCAGGACGATCATCACGATCGCGCCTAAGATCCCGCCGCCAAGAAAAAACGGGAACGTGTTGCACGACGGCAGATCCGACGCCGCCTTACACCCCGTCACCGTGTCGACAATCTGCGCGATGCCGACACCGATCATCCCGCCGCCAAAAAAGCTTCCCGGCAGCAACAGACACCCGATCGCCAGGCGCGGCGGCCCGGTTCGTTCCCCCACTGCCACCTCAGTATGCCGCGAGCTGACGCGCCACCGTCACGATGTCCGACGTCTGCGGCAACACGAAATCCTCGAGCGGCGGCGAATATGGCAACGGCACGTCCGCCGCGGTCACCCGAAGAATCGGCGCATCCAGCCACGCGAATGCGTGCTCCGTGATGCGCGCCGTCACTTCACCGGCGACGCCGCCCGTGCGCGTGTCTTCGTGCACGATCATCACGCGATTCGTTTTTTTCACCGTGGCCACGATCGCCTCGTCATCCATTGGCAGCAACGAGCGCAAATCGAGAACCTCGACCGACAATCCATCTTCCTTCTCCAGCAGCTCCGCGGCCTCGAGCGCTTTCCACACTGTGGCCGCGTACGTAATGATCGACAGATCCTTCCCTTCGCGCGCGAGGCGCGCTTTGCCGATCGGTACGACGTGATCGCTGCCGGGCAGCTCCTCCTTGATGCGGCGATACAAGTACTTGTGCTCGAAGTACAGCACCGGATCGTCGTCGCGAATGGCCGACTTGAGTAGGCCGTAGGCGTCGGTGGCCGTCGAAGGATAGACGATCTTGAGACCCGGAGTGTGCAGGAACGCCGCTTCTGGATTCTGCGAATGGAACGGCCCGCCGCGCACGTATCCGCCGCTCGGACCGCGAACGACGATCGGACACGGCAGAAACGCGCGATAGCGCGACGTGGCCACGTAGTTGGTGAGCATGTCGTACGCGCACGAGATGAAGTCGATGAACTGCATCTCGCAGACGGGACGCATGCCCATGTGCGCGGCGCCCGCCGCTGCGCCGACGATCGCGGCCTCCGAGATCGGCGTGTCGATGACGCGCGATTCGCCGTACTTCGCGAGCAGGCCGTCCGTCACCTTGAACGCGCCACCGTACGCCCCGATGTCTTCGCCTAACACAAAGACGTTCGGGTCGCGATCCATTTCCTCGAACAGCGCCTGGCGGATCGCCTCGAGGTAGGTGGTCTCAGCCATTGAACGTCCCCCATGCGGCCGGCCGCTCGTGCGCCTGCACCGCGCTCGCCACGCCTCGACGGTACCACGGCACCTCGGCCGACGGCGGATCGGCGTACACGCCGGTGAGTGCGTCCGCCGGCTCCGGCATGGGCGACCGCTCGGCGAGATCGGTCGCTTCGTCGATCTCGCGCTGCACACGCGCGTCGACCTCGGCCAGTTCGTGAGGCGCGACGCCGACGGTGCTGGTGAGATGCGACACGTACCGGTCCACCGGATCGTTCGTCGCCGCCCAGCGCTCGATCTCGCCATCGGGCACGTACGACTGGTTGTCGTGCTCCGCGTGTCCCTTGCGGCGGTACGTCAACAGCTCGATGAGCGTCACGCCCTCGCCGCGCCGCGCGCGGTCCACGGCCCGCTTGGTCACGTCGTACGTCGCCAACACGTCGTTGCCATCCGCCTGCTCGCCTGGAATGCCGTATGCGAGCGCTTTGTCCTTGAACTCCGTCGCCGCGGTCTGCTTGGACGTCGGCGTCGAGTAGGCGTAGTGATTGTTCTCGACGACCACGACTAACGGACACCGCTGCACGGCCGCGAAATTGATCCCTTCGTGGAACGCGCCGGTGGATGTGGCCCCGTCGCCCACGTACACGAGCCCCACGCGATCCTGTCCACGCATTTTGAAGCTCAGCGTGACGCCGGCCATGACCGGCACCATGTCGCCCAGGTGCGAGATCTGTCCGATGAACCCGCGCTCGAGGTCGCCGAAGTGGATGTTGAGCTCCCGACCGCGTGTGGGCGAGTCGCCCTTGGCCATGTACTGCCGGATGATCTCGAGCGGCTGGGCGCCCTGCACCAGCATCGAACCGAGGTTCCGGATGAGCGGTGAGAGAAAGTCGCCCTTGGTCCGGTCGAGCGCGTACGCGCTGCCGACCGCATCGGCTTCCTGGCCTAACGAGCGAAAGAGCCCGCCCACCACCTTGGTCTGCCGGTACAGATTCACGAGCCGCTCCTCGAGCGACCGCGTGAGGCGCATGTAATAGTAGAGCTCGAGGCGCTGCGCCCGGTCGAGCGACGCGGACGGCACGGTGGATGGCGGCGCGACCCGGGGCCGAGCCGCGCTGCGTCCGCGCGCAGAGGTGCGGGACGCCATCAGTACGCAGCCTCGAGCTTGTGCTCCGGATCGGCGCTCCGGTGCACCTTCACGAAGTACCGCTTCACGTTGCGGTCGAGGCGGCTCTCGCCCGGCTGGTCGGTCTCCACGTCGATGAACGTGTAGTGCCCGCCTTCGGGCTTCACCTTGAGCGTCATCGTGCCCAACGCTCCGGTATACGACCGGGCGCGCTCCTGCACCGCGCCGCGCGTCAGGCCTAACCGGGCGAAATACTCATCGGCCAGGGCGAGGACGTCGGCCGGCGGAATGTGCGTCCGATGAAAGTGGCGCATGCGATCAGGGAATCTTCGAGGTGTCGCCGGCGACTTCCTGCATCCAGTCGGCTTGCTCCAACGCGTGCGTCGAATCGCGCCGGAACCGCAAGCCCATGGCCCAGTCGCCGGCGGTCAGAAAATTGAGGCGGTCCGCGTAGTAGGTGCCCACTTCCGGACCCGCCGTGAAGCTGTCCCACGTTTTGATCCCATCCCGATTCTCGGCGTAGAGAATGCCTTCACCGCCCTGAATCGGTTGGTTCGTGTCCTTGTCGCGTACGACGACCTTGTACCGCACCTTCTCCCGCGCCATGGGCGGCACGGGCACGCTCGAGATGCGAAAGGCGTAGTGCGCGGTGAACGCGCGATAGTCCGTGTTGGTCTCCGCCGGCTGGCATGCGGTGACGGCTTGCGCCGCCACCGCCAGAGCGAGAAGACCCACGGCGCACCTCACGACGCGTAGTACTCCATGCCAAGGTGCGTGATCTGCTCTTCGCCCATCAAGTGACGGAGCGTGTTCTTGAGCTTCGTCTGCTGAATGAACAGATCGTGTTCGGGCTGCAAGCCCGGCGCCGCCATCGGACTCTTGAAATAGAATGACAGCCATTCCTGAATCCCCTTCAATCCCGCCCGCTGCGCGAAATCCATGAACAGCGCGAGATCGAGCACGATGGGCGCTGCGAGGATCGAGTCGCGGCACAGGAAATTGACCTTGATCTGCATGGGGTAGCCTAACCACCCCTTGATGTCGATGTTGTCCCAGCCTTCCTTGTTGTCGCCGCGCGGCGGGTAGTAGTTGATCCGCACCACGTGCGAGAAGTCCTTGTACAACTCGGGGTACTGCTCGGGCTGCAGAATGGTGTGCAGCACGCTGAGCTTCGACTCTTCCTTGGTCTTGAACGACGCCGGGTCGTCCAGCACCTCGCCGTCGCGGTTGCCGAGGATGTTCGTCGAGTACCAGCCTAACAAGCCGAGCATGCGGGCTTTGAGGGC
>DASYXE010000186.1:0-5614 GCA_035935375.1 Gemmatimonadaceae bacterium
CAGGCGGTGCTGTGGTACAGTAAGGCAGCCGACCAGGGGAGCCCCTGGGCGCAGAACCGGCTGGGTTGGCTCTACGGCATGGGCAAAGGTGTGAACCGCGACGACGCACAGGCCATGAAGTTCTTCCGCGCCGCCGCCGACCAAGGCGACCCGCAGGCCGAGTTCAACGTCGGCTTCATGTATGCCAACGGACGCGGCGTGCCGCAGGACGATTCCGTGGCGGTGTCGTGGTTCCGGAAGGCGGCCGCGCAGGGCTGGGCCGATGCGAAGAAGGAGCTGAAGCGGCGCGGCCTCGTGCAGTGAGCACCGCGCCTCCGCCTAACGATCAGCCGGTTCCCGCCGATCCGATCGCGCACTTCGCGGCCATGCTGGACGAGGCCCGGCGCGTAGACCGCGCGCGTCTCGCCGAACCCACCGCCATGACGCTCGCCACCGTGGATGACGCGGGTCGCCCGTCGGCGCGCATCGTCCTCCTCAAAGACCTCGATGCGCGCGGCTTCGTGTTCTACACGAACTACGAAAGCCGAAAGGGACGCGAGCTGCTGGCGCATCCGTGGGCGGCACTGTGCTTCCATTGGCAGCCCATGGAACGACAGGTTCGCGTGGAGGGCCCTGTCGAGCGCGTCACCGACGCCGAGGCGGACGCGTACTTTGCGTCGCGCGCGCGCATGAGCCGCATTGGCGCATGGGCATCGCGGCAGAGCGCGACGCTCGAGAGCGACGCCGAGCTGCAGCAGCGCGTGCGCGACGTCGAAGCACGGTTCGCGGGCGGCGACGTGCCGCGGCCGCCGAATTGGTCCGGGTTCCGCGTCGTGCCGCAGCGCATCGAGTTCTGGCACGGGCGACCGTACCGTCTGCACGAGCGGCTGCTGTACGAGCGCGACGACACGGGTTGGCGGGTGCGTCGTCTCTTTCCGTGACTGCCTCACGGGACCTATTCAGCGGGGTCCGCACCCTCTAAACTTCGCCCCCATGGCAACTCGAGTTGTGGAACCGATCGGCGTGGAGCAATCCGCGCCCTGGACGATCGAAGACTCGCGGACGCTGTACAACGTCGAAGGCTGGGGCATCGGGTTCTTCGACATCAACGAACGCGGCCACGTCGTGGTGCGCCCCGACAAGTCGCGCCCGGATCGTGAGCTCGATCTGTACGAGCTGGCAACCGACTTGGCGGAGCAGGGCGTGACGCTGCCGTTGCTGCTGCGATTCTCCGACATTCTGCGCTCGCGCGTCGAAACGTTGAGCGGGCGCTTCCAGACGGCGATTCGCGAGTTCGGCTACGAGGGCGCATACACGCTCGTCTATCCGATCAAGGTGAACCAGCAACGGCACGTCGTCGAGGAGCTGGTGCAATTCGGCGCGTCGCACGGGGTGGGACTCGAGTGCGGCAGCAAGCCCGAGCTGCAAGCGGTGCTGGCGCTCAGCGAGTCGACCAACCACATGATCGTGTGCAACGGCTACAAGGACGAGGAGTTCATGCGCCTCGCCCTCATGGGCCAGAAGTTAGGCCATCAGGTCTTCATCGTGATCGAGCAGATGGCCGAGCTCGACACACTGCTGCGTGTGGCCGATCAGATTGGCGTGATGCCCACGGCCGGGGTGCGGATCAAGCTCGCGTCCGAGGGATACGGGCGTTGGGCGGAGAGCGGCGGCGAGAAGTCCAAGTTCGGTCTCAACGCGAGCGAGCTGGTCAAGGTGATCGACAAGCTCCAGGCGATGGGCCGGGTGGATGTGCTCAAGCTCATCCACTTCCACCTCGGCTCGCAGATCACCGACATCCGGTACATCAAGGCGGGGCTGCAGGAAGTGGCTCGCTTCTACGCCGAGCTGCACACGGCGGGCGTGGACATCACGCACGTCGATGTGGGCGGCGGGTTAGGCGTGGACTACGATGGGTCGGGGTCGACCGTCGCCGCGAGCGTCAACTACTCGGTGCAGGAGTACGCGAACGACGTGATCTACACGCTCGCCGAAGCGTGCCGCGAAGCCAACCTGCCGATGCCGCACGTGATCTCCGAGTCGGGGCGCGCGCTCACGGCGCACCACGCGCTACTGTTGCTGGACGTCATCGACGTCGAGTCCCAGCAGGAGGTGCAGGTGCCCGAGTTAGGCGACGACGACCACGGCATCCTGCACGAGCTCAAGGAAGGCTACGAGACGGTGTCCAACCGGTCGGTGCGCGAGGTCTATCACGACGCGACGTTCGCCAAGGAACGCGCCCAGGCGCTGTTCAATTCGGGTGTCCTGACGCTCCGCGGGCGCGCGTTGGCCGAACAACTGTACACCGCGACGCTCAACGCCGTGGCGCGCATCGCGCAGCGCGACCGCGAGGAGTACTCGGACATCATCGACGACCTCGAGGCGCAGCTCGTCGACCGGTATTTCTGCAACTTCAGCATCTTTCAATCGCTGCCCGACAGTTGGGCGATCGACCAGCTCTTCCCGATCATGCCCGTCCATCGGCTCGAGGAAGAGCCGGTGCGGCGCGGCACGCTGCAGGATGTGACGTGCGACTCGGATGGCAAGATCGATCGCTTCGCGGGCGGACGGCACGGACAGGCACGCCTCGAGCTGCACCCGTATCGCGAGGGCGAGCGCTATGTGTTGGGCATCTTTCTCACGGGCGCCTATCAGGAGATCCTGGGCGACCTGCACAACCTGTTCGGCGACACGAACGCCGTGCACGTGCGGTTGTCCAATGGCGGGTACGAGGTGTCGGACCTGGTGCACGGGGATACGGTGACCGAGGTACTGGCCTACGTACAGTTCCGCGCGTCCGACTTGCTGGCGACGTTCCGGCGCAAAGTTGGCGCGGCGAAGTCGCTCACGCGCCAGGAAGCGAACATGTTCATCGCCGAGTACGTGGCCGGGTTGGAGGGCTACACGTACCTCGAGGGCGACGGCGAGTAGCGCGGGGCGGCACCCGGGCCGCCCCGTTAGGCTCGCGGTCTACTTCTTGGGCCGCGCCTCGTAGCGCTTCGCGACCTCCGGCCAGTTCACGACGTTCCACCACGCCGAGATGTAGTCGGCGCGCCGGTTCTGATACTTCAAGTAGTACGCATGCTCCCACACATCCAGGCCGAGGATGGGATAGCGTCCATCCATGGCCGGATTGTCCTGGTTAGGCGTGCTCTCGATCTTGAGCGCGCCCGAGCCATCGGCCACGAGCCACGCCCAACCGGAGCCGAAACGCGACGCCGCGGCGGCGTTGAACTGCTCCTTGAGCTTGGCGACGTCGCCGAACGACTTCGCGACCGCATTGCCCAGGTTGCCGCTCGGGTCGCCGCCGCCCTTCGGGCTCATGATCAACCAGAACATCGAATGATTCCAATGGCCACCCGCGTTGTTGCGCACCGCGGTGCGAACGGCCTCCGGTACCTTGGATACGTTCGCGATGATGTCATCCAAGCTCTTCTGCTGAAAGTCGGGCGCCTTCTCCAACGCCGCGTTCAGGTTGTTGACGTACGCCTGATGGTGCTTGGTATGATGGATTTCCATGGTGCGCGCATCGATGTGCGGCTCCAGGGCGGCGTAATCGTAGGGCAAGGGGGGAAGTGCGAATGCCATGACGTGCCTCCGAAAGTGCCGTGCGCCTTACGGCGCGGTGCTGTCGGGCTGCACCGAGGCCGCGCGACGCTCGCGCAGCCAACCGATGATGCCCGGCAAGATGGACAAGAAAATCACTACGATAATGATGACGTCGATGTGCTTGCTCACACCGGGCACGGACCGACCGAGGAAGTAGCCGATCAACAGCATCGCCCACACCCACCCGATACCGCCGAGCGCGTTGTACATCACGAACGTTCGATAGCGCATCTCGCCCACGCCGGCCACAACCGGCGCGAACGTCCGAATGATCGGCATGAAACGCGCGAGCACTATCGTCTTGCCACCATACTTTTCGTAAAACGCGTGCGCACGGTGCAGATGTTTCCTGTTGAAGAACAGCGAATTCTCGCGGGTGAAAATGCGCGGACCGGTCGCTTTGCCGATGGCGTAGCCGACGCTGTCGCCCGCGATGGCCGCGATCGACAGAATCACGCCCATGAGCCACACGTTGAGAAAACCCTGCGACGCCAGAAGCCCGGCCGTCACCAGCAACGAATCGCCCGGAAGGAAGAATCCGACCAACAAACCCGTCTCCGTGAACACCACGACGGTGAGCACGGCGTATCCGCCCCATCGGATCAGCGCTTCGAGGTTGCAGAGCTGGTGCCAGAGTTCGAGCAGACGCTGCATACGGCTCCGTGGTGATGGCGCGCGCGAAGAAGGTGACGCAAGTTCCACCCGTTCAAGGTCCCGGTCAACCGGCGGGACGCGCCGTGTACACCATCGGCCATTCCACGCGTGACATCGATCGCTTCATCGCGCTGCTCGAGCGCGAGCACATCCAACACGTAGCCGATGTGCGAAGCTTCCCCGGATCCCGACGCTATCCGCAGTTCGGACGCGAATCGTTAGCCGCGTCGCTGGCCGCGCGCGGGATCGGCTATTCGCATCATCCGGAGTTGGGCGGACGCCGACACGCTCGCCCTGATTCGCCCAACGGTGCGTGGCGCAACGAGAGCTTTCGCGGATATGCGGACTACATGCTGACTCCGGCATTCGCAACCGCTCTGGACGTTGTGGTCGATCGCGCGGCCCGCGAACGCACGGCGATCATGTGCGCGGAGGCCGTGCCGTGGCGCTGCCACCGGTCGTTGGTTTCCGACGCGCTGGTCGCGCGCGGCATTGACGTGCAACACATTCTCGATGCCCGTACGGAGCCGCATCGCATGACGTCGTTCGCCATCGTCAACGACGGCGTGCTCTACTATCCTCCGGTGCAGACGGAGCTGTAGCCCATTGGGCGGTCGTCCCACGCCGCGAGAATCGTTCCCGCGACGATGGTCCGACCTCGGAACCCGACCTCGAGCGTTCATGGCGGAGCACGATCTCACCGTTCACGTCGTCTCGCATACACATTGGGACCGCGAGTGGTACGAGCCCGCGGTGCGCTTTCGCCAGCGTCTGGTGGCACTCATCGACGAGATCATCGACGACCCGCCGTCGGCGGGTGACAGCTTCCTGCTGGATGGACAAGCGGTGGTGCTCGAGGACTATCTCGCGGTACGACCGGAGCGCGTCGCCGAGGTCACTGCGCTGCTGCATAGCGACGCGATCGAGGCGGGTCCGTGGTACGTACTGGCGGATGAGCTCATCCCGTCGGGCGAAGCGCTGATCCGCAACCTCCTCGCCGGGCGCCACGTACTATCGGCGCTCGCGGCGACAGCGCCTCCGGTGCTCTATTCGCCCGACGCGTTCGGGCATCCCGCATCGTTTCCATCGCTCGCGCGAGGATTCGGCTGTGAGGTGATCATCCTCTGGCGCGGGTACGGCGGACCGGCGCGGCCGGCCGGCGACACCGTTCGGTGGCGGGCGGGCGATGGCGCGACCGTGCTCCTCTACCACCTCCCGCCCGACGGATACGAATTCGGCGCATCGCTGCCCGCGTCCGCGGATGCGGCGCGTGAGCGTTGGCGCACCGCCTCTCGGGTGCTGGCCCCTCGCGCGGTGCTCGGCCTGACGCTGCTGCCTAACGGAGCCGATCATCATGCGCGGCAGCGCGACC
>DASYXE010000187.1:0-2088 GCA_035935375.1 Gemmatimonadaceae bacterium
GACCGTGACATGGTCCGCGCGCAATCCGACGCCGTAGCGCACCGCGCCCTGCGGATCCACGTCCACGAGGAGGGTCTTCATGCCGCGCCGAGCAAACGCCGCCGCGAGATTCACCGCGGTCGTCGTTTTGCCGACACCGCCCTTCTGGCTGACTACGGCGAGAACATTTCCCACTCGCTATTCCGTGCCGGAGTCCGGGCCAGTACCGCTTCTGATCTGCTCGATGGTTTGCCGGGCGTGTTGCACCCAGCGTTCGGCTTCGGCCGTAGCCGGCGGATGCTCCAGAAACGCCGTCAGGTGACGCTCGGCGCCCTGGCCATCCCCGCGCTTGAGCAGCAGGTACGCGAGTCCGTAGTGCGCGCCGCTCAATTGCGGATCGATCTCGAGTGCACGCCGATAACAGCGGATGGCATCGTCCAATCGTCCCGTGCGCGAATAGGCGATCGCCATGTTCTGGAGAATGCGCTGATCGTTGGGCTGATCGCGCAACGCGAGCCGGTACGACGTGAGCGCGGCGTCGTAATCACCCTGGCGCTCCAGCGCCAGCGCTTCGCTCAAGTAGTCGAGACGTTGGGGTCGCGGCGTGCGTGCCGTTCCACCACCCGTCAAGCGGCTCCACCAGGACATGCGGTTACGTCTAGAGTCGAGAAACTTGGGTGGGATCGGGGAGCGCACCACGACGGCGCGGTGCAGGAATGCGCACCCGGCGTACCTGTCGAGGGCAAACTTATGCAGGGCCACGCGACGCGGCAACCGCGCTGTCGGGCGCGAGCGCGCGACGGTAGCTTACGCGAGAGAGGCGAAGTCGGCAGCGCACCCCGGAGGGACACGTGGCGCCACGACGCAAACCCGCGGATCGAACGCGCGGCGTGTTCGAGGTTGACTGGCCGCTGTTCGGCGAGCTGTCGCGGGCGCTCGCGCTCAAGGTGGCCCGCACGTACGATCCCGAAGTCGTGGTGGGCATCGCGACGGCCGGTGTCATTCCCGGCGCGGTGATCGCGGCCATCCTTGGCCGCGAGTTCCACTCGATCGTGGTGAGTCGCCGCTATCACGCCGAGTCGGTACGGGAGACGCCGGCCATACTCGGCGTTGCGCCGGCCGAAGTGCGCAATCGCCGCGTGCTGCTGGTGGACGAGACGTGCGACACGGGCGAGACGATGCGCATGGCCGTCGCCGCGATCGTGAACGCGGGAGCGGCCGACGTGCGCACCGCGGTCGGATTTCGCACCGGCCCGTACGAGCCGAACTTCTCGGCGCTGGAAACGGAGAGCACGATCGTGCTCCCGTGGGACGAGGACCTGCTGTCGTCCGTCTCGTGACGGTTCGTTAGGCGAGCGCCCAGCCTAACGGAGCGGGTTCACTCGACGGCGGCGACGATGGCGTCGTACGGCTCGCCCTGCTCCATCTGGTCGTACACGAAGCGCATCACATCGCCGTTGCCGAGGAGGAAGCGGCAGCGCTCGTGACCGGCGGAGCGGCACTCCACCTCGAGCACCGCGAGCGGCACGTCCGAAAACCGGCCGAAGAAATCCGCGAGCATGCCGGTCGTGAAATGACACCCCGGTTGCTCCAGGTGCTCGCTGGGATCTGCCTCGCCCCAATCGTCGGTGTCCACTGTGGCGACCGCGTCGCGCAGCGAGCCGATTTCCAGCGTGCCCCATCCAGCCAAGCGAAAATATTCAGACGCCCGGCGCTGGAATCGCTCGAAGTCGAGGTCTTCGGGCGCGCCATCGCCGCGCTCCTGGAGCCACGCGCGAAACGCTTCGAACACCGTCGCGCCGCCCGCGTAGCCGGCCTCCTGCAGCGCGGCGGCGGCGGACGGCCCCACATCGCGCAGGAGCGCGCCCCGCAATGCCAGCAAGGCGGGACGGCTCACCGCCAGCAGCGCGTGATCGGCGAGGTTGATCGTGTCGGCCATGACGTGCCTCGTGTGTTGGACGAGTGGGCGCTCGAGCACCGGCGCCCAAGTTACTGGTTTTTAGGCTCGGCACCCGCGCGGCGCAAGAGCTCATCCTCATCGATGATCTCGACGCCCAACTCACGCGCGCGATCGAGTTTGCTGCCCGCGTCGCTTCCCACCACGACGAA
>DASYXE010000188.1:0-2094 GCA_035935375.1 Gemmatimonadaceae bacterium
TTGGAGATCTCGAGCAGCAACTTCCCGCGGTTCGATCGAAATCTGAATACAGGTGGGAACAACTACGACGAAAAAGAAGGAGTGGTGGCACAGAATTCGGTGCACCATGACAAGCAGTATCCGTCGGCAATCACGATCACCGTAGTGTCCGGAGGCGGCACGGTGAGCGCCGGAAGAAATCAGAAGTAGGACGTAAGCGGGCGCGAGCGTCGGGGCGGAGCACGATGGCCGCCCCGCAATAACTCCCGAATAACGGCGAAGCAACGCGTCGCGACGGCGGGAACCATTCCGGTGCCGCGTCCATTGTACCGGAAGATGGGTGCATATACACACAGATGTGAGCCATGACCCGGAAGATCGACCTCGCCGCCTGCGCTACCGAATGTCATTGTCTCGACGCGCGCCGTGAAGCGCGCGCGGTTTCGCGGCTCTATGATGAGCAGTTGCGGCCGCACGGCCTGCGCGCCACGCAGTTCTCGGTACTCGTCGCCCTCGAGCTCGGCGCGGGTGCGCCACTCGGTGTGCTGGCCGATACGCTCGGGCTCGATCGCACGACCTTCACGCGCAGCGCGGCGCTCATGCGACGCAAGGGCTGGATCACCACGGCGCGATCGGACGACGGTCGCGAACACCGCATGACGCTCACGGCCGCAGGCCGTCGGAAGCTGCACGAGGGGCATCCGGCTTGGCAGCGGGCTCAACGGTTGTTGGAACAGCAGCGCGACAAGGGGCGCACGGCTCCGAAGACAACACGATTGTCGTCCCCGGGCGCGTGATGTGACCGGCTCCGCCGCCGGCGCGACGCGCCCCAAATAGGTGCATATACACTGAACTGGAGGCTCCATGCTCGACCTCATCGGCACCATTGCCACCGTTGGACTCGTTGCCGTTCTCTTCGGCCTCTTCGCCGGCGCAACGTCCATATCTACGCGCACGCGAGTGACGGCCGCCATCGGTGTCGGCGTCTGGCTCGCCGCGCTGATTGCCATCGGTGCGCTGGGAGGGTTCGGGCCCGGCGTCACCGGCCCGGTTCCGAGCGTCGGGATCGCGCTCTTCGCGGTGCTCGCTGCGGGGCTGATCGCCTACTTCCGCGTGCCGCGATTCCGCGACCGTGTGCTGCAGATCCCCGTTCCCGTGCTCATCGCGGCCAACATTGGCCGAGTGCTCGGAGCGTTCTTTCTCATTCTTTACGGTGTCGGGCGTTTGCCGGCGCCATTCGCGCCATCCGCGGGCTGGGGCGACGTGATCACCGGAGTGGTCGCGCTGCCGCTCGCCGCGATGGCCGCGTCGGGATCCGTGCGTCCGCTCTGGATCGGATTGTGGAACGCCTTCGGCATGCTCGACCTGATCACGGCGGTTACGTTAGGCGTCCTGTCCCAACCCGGCACGCCGTTCACCGTGTTCAGCGGGTCGGCCGCGACCATCACCACGTTGCCGTGGGTGTTGGTTCCGACGCTCCTGGTGCCCGTGTACCTGCTCATGCATGTGTTGATCTTCCGTCAGCTCCGCGCGCCTCGTGCGGTGTCGCGCACGGCGCTCGCCGCGTAGACCGTACTGTATGGCACGCCCATCATGGAGTACCTGCCAACGTTCTAGGCATCTACTCCGTGATGCGGCGCGACGCCTGTGCGCCGGCGGCGTCCGCCGGTGCTGGTTCAGTTTGCGGAGCCACCACGGACGTCCGCCCAACCTCGACAGGCCACGTGCCACGCGCGATACTTCCTAGCCCCAGGGCACTCCCCGCGCGATGACCGTCTCCTACGACAACAGCAAGATCATCTTCGACGGTATCAAAGCCGCCGGGATCAGGTCGATCTCGGCGCTTCCGGAGACGTGGCTCGGTCCCCTCCTGCAACGCGCCGAAGACGACCCCGATGTCCAGCTCCTCCAGGTGGCCAAGGAAGAAGAAGCCATCGGCATCGCCGCGGGCGCCTACTTCGCGGGGACGCCACACATTCTGCTCATGCAGAACCACGGCTTCCTCGCCGCGATCAACGGCATCGTGTCGCTCGCCCAACTGTATCGCGTGCCGTTGTGTATGCTCATCGCCTTGCGCGGTCATTTTGGCGAGCCCTATCCGTGGCACACGCGCGG
>DASYXE010000189.1:0-2921 GCA_035935375.1 Gemmatimonadaceae bacterium
AGCGGGGGCGCATCGATCGCGAGTGCACATGTCATCTCTCGATTCGTTTGGCAGCCGCTCGACGCTCACTGTCGACGGGACGGCCTACACCATCTTCCGACTCGATGCTCCACGCCTCACCTCGCTCGGCGGGGCGCGCATAGATCGGCTCCCGATTTCGCTCCGCGTCTTGCTCGAGAACCTGCTGCGAAACGAGGACGGCGCGTTCGTCAAACGCGACGACATCGCGGCGCTGGCCACGTGGGACGTGAGGGCCTCGCGCGAGCAGGAGATCGCGTTCCGCCCGGCGCGCGTGCTGCTCCAGGACTTCACCGGTGTACCGGCAGTCGTCGACCTCGCGGCGATGCGCGACGCGATCGCCCGGTTAGGCGGAGACCCCACGCGCATCAACCCGCTGCAGCCGGCCGACCTGGTGATCGACCACTCGGTGCAGGTGGACGAGTACGGCACCGAAGCGGCGCTGCTCATCAACACCACCAAGGAATTCGAGCGGAACAGCGAGCGGTATGCCTTTCTCCGCTGGGGACAGCGTGCGTTCCGCAACTTCAGCGTCGTGCCGCCGGGCACCGGCATCTGCCATCAGGTGAACCTCGAGTACCTCGGCCGCTCGGTGTTCAGCGCCGAGCAGGATGGCGTGCGCTCCGCGTATCCGGACTCGCTGGTGGGAACGGACTCGCACACGACGATGATCAACGGGTTAGGCGTGGTGGGCTGGGGCGTCGGCGGCATCGAAGCCGAGGCGGCCATGTTAGGCCAGCCGCTGTCGATGCTCGTGCCCGAAGTGGTCGGGTTCAAGCTGCACGGCCGGCTCCCCGCCGGCGCCACGGCCACCGATCTCGTGCTCGTCGTCACGCAGATGCTCCGCAAGAAGAAGGTGGTGGGCAAGTTCGTGGAGTTCTACGGCGCTGGGCTGTCGTCGCTGTCGCTGGCCGATCGCGCGACCATCGGCAACATGGCGCCCGAGTACGGCGCAACGATCGGCTTCTTCCCGGTGGACGCCGAGACGCTCAAGTACCTCCGCTTCACGGGCCGCAGCGATCAGCGGGTGAAGTTGGTCGAGGCATATTGCAAGGCGCAGGGGATGTTCCGCACCGATGCGTCCTCTGATCCGGTGTTCAGCGACACGATCGAGCTCGACCTCGGCACCGTCGAGCCGTCGCTGGCCGGACCCAAGCGCCCGCAGGATCGGGTGCCGTTGGCCCAGTCCAAGGGCATGTTCGCCGAGGCGCTGCAGGGGGAGCTGGAGCGGTTAGGCGAAGGCCGGGCGGCGGCATCACCGGGCGGCAACGGCGGATCGGGTGGCGTCGGTGTCGCGCCGGCGGCGACGGCCGCGGGTGTGAGCGTTCGCATGCGGGGCCAGACGTTCACGATCACGCACGGCTCCGTCGTGATCGCCGCCATCACCAGCTGCACCAACACGTCCAATCCGTCGGTCATGATCGGCGCCGGCCTGCTGGCCAAAAAGGCGGTCGACAAAGGCCTAACGGTGAAGCCGTGGGTCAAGACGAGCCTGGCGCCGGGCTCCAAGGTGGTGTCCGATTATTATCGGAAGTCCGGCCTGATGGCGCCGCTCGAAGCGCTCGGCTTCTACCTCGCCGGGTACGGATGCACGACGTGCATCGGCAACTCGGGGCCGCTGCCACCCGAGATCGCCGAGGCCGTGGAACAGAACAAGCTCGTCGTCGCGGCGGTGTTGTCGGGCAACCGCAACTTCGAGGGCCGCGTCAACGCCCTGACGCGGTTCAATTATCTCGCGTCGCCGCCGCTCGTGGTCGCATACGCGCTCGCGGGGCGCATGGACATCGACCTCACCACCGAGCCGTTAGGCGTCGGGACGGACGGCCCCGTGTTCCTGCGCGACATCTGGCCGTCGTCCAAGGAAGTGCAGGACACGATTTTGTCATCGGTACAGAGCGAGATGTTCACGAAGGAATACGCGAACGTGTTCGACGGCGACGATCGATGGCGCGCACTGCCGGTGCCGACGGGCGACCTCTACGCGTGGTCCGAGGAGTCGACGTACGTGAAGAATCCGCCGTTCTTCCAGGACATGACGCTCGAGCCGCCGCCCGTTCGGCCGATTCGCGGCGCGCGCGTCCTGGCCATGCTCGGCGATTCCATCACGACCGACCACATCTCGCCCGCGGGCTCGATCCCGGTCAAGAGTCCGGCCGGCCAATGGCTCATTGCGCACGGTGTGAAGGCGTCCGACTTCAACTCCTACGGCGCGCGCCGCGGCAACCATGAGGTCATGATGCGCGGCACGTTCGCGAACATCCGGCTGCGCAACGAGCTCGCACCGGGGACGGAAGGCGGTTGGACGGCGCTCGAGGCCGGCGCGACGCCGGTCACGATCTATGACGCATCGGTTTCGTACCGGCAGGCCGGCACGCCGTTGCTCATTATCGCCGGCAAGGAATACGGAACCGGGTCGTCGCGCGACTGGGCGGCCAAGGGCACGTTGTTGCTGGGCGTTTCCGCCGTGATCGCGGAGTCGTTCGAGCGCATCCATCGCTCGAACCTGGTGGGCATGGGCGTGATCCCGCTCGAGTTCACGGATGGCGCCACGCGCCAATCGTTAGGCCTGACGGGTTTCGAGACCTATGAGATCGAGGGGCTGTCGAACGCGCTCGCCCCCCGGGCGACGCTCACCGTGCGCGCCACCGGATCCGACGGAAAGGTGAAGACGTTCCGGGTGCGTTCGCGGATCGATACGCCGGAGGAAGCGACGTACTACAGGAATGGCGGGATCCTGCCGTACGTGCTGAGAACCCTCGCGAAGGGAAGCGCTCGCTAACGCTCGCTCGGGGAAGAGGGAAGCGGCGCTTGACGGCGCCTAGGGGAAGAGGGGGCTGCCCCTGCCGCGCAGGATCTTCCGTTAGGCACTGCGTGAGCGACCCTCTTCCCTCAGGCGCCGTCAG
>DASYXE010000190.1:0-1604 GCA_035935375.1 Gemmatimonadaceae bacterium
CGGCGACGATCATCGAGTCCATCGAAATCCCGTCACAGTTGTTACTCACACCCTCGGATGGCCCGCGCCTAATCTAGGCTCGTACGCCGCCCGCTCGGAAGCCGACGGTGCGACCGGATGATCCACCCGTGAGAGGAGAACGCACATGCACTACTCGCTGCTGATCTACCAAACGGAGTCGCAGTTCGCCGAGCGCACGGATCCCGCGCGACGCGAGACGGCCAACGGAGCGTTCGGGCGCTACGTGCGCACGTTGCAGGAGGCGGGCGTCCTCCTAACGACGCTGGGCATCGAGCCGCCGGAGACGACCACCACCGTCCACTCCGGCTCCGGCGCACCGCGCGAACAGGTTGGCCCGTACGCCGACGCGACGGCGCAACTCGGCGGCGTGTGCATCATCGAGGCGCCGGACCACGACACCGCGGTCGCGTGGGCGAAGCGCGCGCCGTTCGATCACTGCCACGTGGTCGAGGTGCGCCCGACGCGCATCGTGCCGTCCGCCTAACCAGCCGCACTCACAAACCCACGAGACAGGAGAATACCACAATGACGACGATGACCGGCACGCGCGAGGAATGGCTGGCAGCTCGGCTCGAGCTGCTCGAGGCCGAAAAGGAATTGACCCGCCGCGGCGACGACGTGGCGCGCCAGCGGCAGGCGCTACCATGGGTCCGCGTCGAGAAAGACTACCGGTTCGATACCGACGCCGGGCGCGTAGCCCTGGGCGACCTCTTCCGCGGGCGCTCGCAGCTTCTCGTCTACCATTTCATGTTCGGACCCGACTACACCGCCGGCTGTCCGTCGTGCTCGGCGATCGCCGATGGCTTCAACGGATTCGTGGCGCATCTCGAGAATCACGATGTGTCGATGTACGCGGTCTCGCGCGCGCCCCTCGCCAAGCTCACGGCATACAAGCAGCGCATGGGGTGGACGTTCCCGTGGGCATCCGCGTTCGGCGACACGTTCAACTTCGACTTCAGCGTCGCGTTCACGGAGCTTGAGCAACGCGGCGGTGGGATCGAGTACAACTATCGGCGCGAATCCGCGATGCCGGACGCGGTGATGAAGCGAACACTTGCCGAGTGGACGCAACTTGGTCCCGAAGCGCCGGTTGGTCAGTACGCCGCCTCCACGGGAACCGACGTGGCGACGTACCTGCGCGAGCGGCCGGGCATGAGCGCGTTCGCGCGGCGGGACGGCGTGGTCTACCACACGTACTCGACGTTCGCGCGCGGACTCGACGGTCTCTGGGGCATGTACCAGTGGCTGGACCGCGCTCCGTTAGGCCGCAACGAGCGCGGGGTCTGGCTTCGCCACCGCGACCAGTACGCCGCTCGTTAGGCACGTGCGGATGATGGCGATGCCCATGATGGCGCTGACGGCGGTCGCGATGATGCTGGCGATGATGCTCCCATCGCTCGCGCCCGCCGTCTGGCGCTATCATCGCCATCTGTGCGCGACGCCAGCGCCGCGGGCCGCCCAACGAACGATGCTGTTCGCGATGGGTACCTGAGCGTCTGGGCCGCCGTCGGCCTGGCCCTCTTCTCTTGCGCCACGGAGCTGTCGCCGATGGGACCATCGAGCCTGACGGCGCCGCTGTTCTC
>DASYXE010000191.1:0-2607 GCA_035935375.1 Gemmatimonadaceae bacterium
TCGCGCGTGTGATCGCGGCCATGCCTACTGCTCCGCGAGCTGTCGGAGGACGGCCCGCCGGCGCTCCATCCGGGCGGCGCGCCGCCGGCACCGGCGGAGTCCGGAAGGCTGCCTCGATCATCGAGACCACCAACGCGCCTACCGCGCGCGCGTGAGGGATCAGACTTCCCGCCGTCGCGCGCCGGCGCGCACACTGCCCGCGGACACGGTGACGGACGCGCCGACCGCGTCTGTGAGGGACGCGTCGCGAATGCCTGGTCTGTGGCCGCCACAGCGGGTGGCTCCTTCCACCGCACTGGCCCGTCCGTCGCGTGTCCCCGGAGGAGCCCGATGATCACACCCGAACAGCACGCCGAAATTCGCCGCCTCTATTTCGGCGAACACTGGAAGGTCGGCACGATCGCCGACGCCCTCGGCGTCCACCATGACACGGTGCGCGCCGCGATCGCGCACGAGACGCCGACCCTTCGGCGGGGCACGTGCCGGCCGACGATCGTCGACCCGTATCTCCCGTTCATTCGCGACACGCTGACCCAGTATCCGCGCCTGCGGGCCACGCGCCTCTTCGAGATGATCCGCGCCCGTGGCTATCCGGGCTCGGTCGTGCAGCTGCGCCGGGTCGTGCACACGCTCCGCCCCGCCGGCACCCCGACGGTCTATCGGCGGCTGACGACGTTCATGGGAGAGGAGGCCCAGGTGGACTGGGGCGCGTTTGGCACGCTGCGGATCGGGCACGGCGTGCGGCCCATCTCCGGCTTCGTCATGGTGCTCGCGTATTCGCGCGCGATCTTCGCGCTCTTCACGCTCGATCAGACCCTCGAGAGTTTCCTGCGCGGGCACGTCGAGGCCTTCCATTCCGGCTTCGCCGGCGTCGCGCGGACGTTGGTCTACGACAATTTACGCAGTGCGGTGCTCGAACGGCAGGGCAGCGCGATTCGCTTTCATCCGCGCTTACTTGACCTCGCCGGGCATTATCACTTCGCCCCCCGCCCCTGTACGCCGGGCCGGGCCAATGAAAAAGGGAAAATCGAACGGCAAATTCAATACCTGCGCCACGCGTTCTTTGCGGCGCGCCCCTTCACCTCGATCGATGATCTGAACGCGCAGTTTCGCCGCTGGCGCGACGACGTCGCGCATCAGCGGCCGCATCCCGAACAGCGCGATCGCACGGTCGGCGAGGTCTTCGTCGACGAGCAGCCCCGCCTGCTGCCACTGCCGGTGCACCCCTTCGAGACCGACGCGATGCGCACGGTCGCCTCCCGGAAAACGCCCTACGTGCGCTTCGACCGGAATAGCTACTCGATCCCGCACACCCACGCGCGCCGGCCACTCACGCTGCTCGCGAGTGCGACCACGGTCCGCCTCCTCGCCGGGACGGAGATCCTCGTCATGCATCCGCGCAGCTACGACACCGGCCAGCACATCGACGCCGAGGCACACGTCAGCGGCCTGGTGGCCGCCACGCATCAGGCGAATCCCTCCAGTGCGCGTGACCGGCTGCGGCTGGCCGTGCCGGGCCTCGCGACGTTGCTCGAGCGGTTGGCCGCCCGGGGCGAATCGCTCCGCGTCCATACCGCGCGGCTTCAGGCGTTGCTCGACGATTACGGCCCCCAGGAACTCGGCGCCGCCGTCGCCCAGGCGCTCGAACGCGATGCGCTGGGGGCCGGCGCCATCGCCCATCTGCTCGAAACCCGTCGCCGCCGGCGCGGCCAGAAACCGCCGATCCCGATCGCCTTACCGGATCGCCCCGGCGTCCGCGATGTCGATGTCACCCCGCACCGGTTGGAGACGTATGATGCCCTCACTCGATCCGATTCCACCGACCCTGAGTGATCAGCTCCGGCAGCTCGGGCTGATCCACACGGCCGCCGATCTGAACGACTTCGTCGCGCGCGCGACCCAGAAACGCTGGAGTCCCGTCGTGCAACTTGAACAGCTCGCCCACGCCGAGCTCGCCGCGCGGCTCCGCCAGCGGGTCGAACGGCGCCTCCGCGATGCCCGCTTGGGCCGCTTCAAGGCCCTGGCGGATTTCGAGTGGAGCTGGCCGACCCACCTCCATCGCCCCACGGTCGAGCGCGTCTTCTCGCTCGATTTCGTCACGCAACGGGAAAACGTGATCATCGTCGCCGCCAACGGCCTCGGGAAGACCATGCTGGCCAAGAATCTGGTCCATCAGGCGATTCTCGCGGGCCATGCCGCGCGGTTTCTGACGGCGGCGGATCTGATTCTCGACCTCACCAGCCAAGACACCGCGCGGGCGCTGCAGCGTCGCCTCCGGACCTACCTGCGGCCCGCGCTGATCGCCATTGACGAGATCGGCTACCTGGCCTATGACGCGCACGCGGCCGATTTGCTGTTTCAGGTCGTCAGTCGGCGCTATGAACAAAAAACGCTGGTGGTGACGACCAACTTACCATTCAAGCAATGGGATACCGTCTTTCCCAATGCCGCGTGTGCCGTCGCGCTGATTGATCGGCTCACGCATCATGCCGAGATCATCACGATTGAGGGCGAGTCGTACCGAAAGCGTGAGGCCGAGCACGCGCAGAAAGTCAAGCAGCAGCAGAAGCCGCCCTCGGCACCAAAGCCGAAGGCGTGACCCACGCC
>DASYXE010000192.1:0-6193 GCA_035935375.1 Gemmatimonadaceae bacterium
CTCACGGAAGCGCCTGCTGGAGTTCGGTCATCTGTTTGGGCCTGTTGAATTTAACGCCAGTTGAAAGTTGCGGCTATCTCACTGATCGGGAAGCGCTCGCTGAGGGAAGCGCTGAGACTGAGGGAAGGGGGAAGCTGGGGCCACGACCCCTGACGCAGCGGACAAACATCAATGGGCACCGCGAATGGAGCGCCGGTGCACAATGGGAACCCTCCTAGCCGCAGACAATCGATGTTGTTCCAATCCCTCAGGGGCGCAGGCCCCGCTTCCCTCTTCCCTCAGCGTCAGCGCTTCCCTGGGCGAGCGTCAGCGAGCGCTTCCCGATGATCTAGATTTACTCCGTGACTCACACCAACCTCCTCGACCTCGCCCCCGCCGACGCCCTCGAAGCCCTCGCCAGCTTCTTCGCCGAGCGCGGCGAGCCGGCCTACCGGGCCCGTCAGGTGCTCAGGCGGCTCTGGCACACGCCCGCGGCGTCGTTCGCCGACATCACCGAGCTGCCGGCGGCACTCCGCGCTGCGTTAGGCGAGCAGTTCGCCCTGCCCCGGCTCACGCTCACGGCGCGCCAGCGGTCGAGCGACGGCACCCAGAAGTTCCTGTTCGAGCTCCCGGAGGGACAGGCCATCGAAACCGTCGCCATCCCCGACGACGACCGCGTCACGCTGTGCATCTCGTCGCAGGCCGGATGCGCGCTCCAGTGCGCGTTCTGCGCCACGGGGCGCATGGGCTTTCAACGCAACCTCGCGACGTGGGAGATCGCCGCGCAGGTGCGCGAGATGCGGCTCATCGACGATCCGATGCGCGTCACCAACGTCGTGTTCATGGGCATGGGCGAGCCGCTCATGAACTGGCGCGCGGTGGACGCCGCCCTCACGATCCTCAACGCCCCCGATGCGTTAGGCGTGGGCGCCCGGCATATCACCGTGTCGACGGTGGGCGTGCTGCCGGGCATCGTCGCGCTCGCCAAGCGGCCGGAGCAGTTTCGCCTCGCGCTGTCCATTCACGCGCCGTCGGACGCGCTCCGCCGCGAGCTCATGCCGATCAACACCAAGTATCCGCTCGCCGACGTCATCGCCGCGGCGCGCGCGTTCGACCGGCGCGTCACGTTCGAGTACGTGATGCTGGGCGGCGTGAACGACACGGGCGCGCACGCGCTCGAGCTCGCCAAGCTCGCCAAGAGCTGCCGCGCGTTCGTGAATCTCATTCCGTTACACGAGGGGGGCGCCGCTGACTTTCGCGCGACGTCTCCGCGCGACATCGCGCGGTTCGCACGCGCCGTGCGTGGCGCGGGCGTCGAGGTGGCGATCCGGAAGAGCCGCGGCACCGACATCGCGGCCGCGTGCGGCCAGCTACGGGTAGAACGGCTGGGCCGGCGGACGCCACGCGGAGCCGACCAACACGGTCACGTCGACGTCGTGTAAGGTGTCGGGGCGCGCGACCATCTGCGCCTCACCCATCGCACGCGCCACGGACTCCGCCCACTCCTGGTGGCCGGAGCGGTCGAGCACCAGGGTCGTGTCGCGTCGCTCCCCCGCCGCGTTGCCCGACTCCACGACGTCGAACCCGCGGTCGCGCAGATAGAGCGTGGCGCGACGCGCGAGCCCGATCACGCGCGACGCGTTGAGGACCTCCACGCGCACGCGGACACCGGCCGGGGCGCGCGCGCCGCTGCCGCCTAACGCAACCACGACGCCCCCGGGCCGCGCCGCGGGCTTGCGCGTGGCCACCACGGCGCCGCCGATCAGCGCGCCCAACAGCACCAGCGCGATCAGGATCCGGATGCCCCAGCGCTCGATCAGCGCACCGAGTTCCATAACGCCACCGCGGTCGGATACAATTCGTGTCCCTCACGCAACGCCCACTCGAGCCGATGCCGCACCACCTGCCGGAACGTGCCGGCAAAGTCGAGCGGAACCTGCGTCGCGAGGTACGCACGATCGGCGCGCGCGAACGTGCGACCGGGTTCCAGGTAGTCGGCCATGTAGAGGGCGCGGCCAGTCTGGCCCCAGGTGTCGGAGCCGATCGTGTGCCAGCGAATCGCGTCGAGCACGTCGCGGCGTGCTTCACCGCTCTTCGCCAGCCGGTTGGCCGCCGCCGGCCCGTGCAGCAATCCGAGCGGCAGCGTCCCATCGGCGGCCCACACCCGGAGCTCGGCCTCGGTGGCATCGCGCAGCGCGTCGTGCCAGAGCCCCGCGTCGCGCCACGCCGTGCACGCCTCGCGCGACATGCCTAACGCATGCGCCCACTGCACGAGCAGCGAGGTCACGCGCGCGATGTGCTCGCGCCGTTTGGGCGACACCTGCGCCCACGCCGGCAGCTCAATCGAAGCCGCGTCGCACATAGGGCTCGAGCACTGCATGGTTTCGGATGCTGGTGCGCGCAACGTAGTTCCATCCCTTGAGCTCCGCCCCGCGGCCGATGGACGCATCCACGATGCGCGTGTACGGACCAATGACGCACTCGCTGCCGATCTCCGTCTGCCCCTCGAGCACCGCGCCCGGATAGATCACGCTGTCGGCGCCGATGCGCACGTCGGCGTCGATCCACGTCGTCTCGGGCAGCACGAAACTCACACCGGCCGCTTCGTGCTTGCGCACCAGACGGTTCCGTAAGGCAACCGATGCATCGGCCAGCGTGTGGCGATCGAGCACACGAATCAACTCGTCAGGAGACGTCGCCGCGATGCGCACCGCGCCCGCCGGCTGCCGCGGGTCCTCCGCCGACGCGAGCGCCGGCCCCTCGCCGCCGACCGCGATGTACCGCCCGTCGGCCTGCGCGTCCGGCAGTCCCGCAATGCCGCCCTCGCCCGCGCGCAGCAACCGGGCGATCGTCGGCGGTGCGACTAACGGAGACGCGCCGTCGACCAGCACGCACACGCCGGGCGCCGTGACCGCCGCGCGCAGCGCCACCAGCTCCTGCCCCTCGGGAATCGGGTCGATCATCACCGGCACCGACGTCTCCGGCATGGCCAGCACCGTATTCGCGCGATGGAGCACGCGCACCACGCCCGGCGCCGGCGACACCGTCTCCAACGCGCGCACTACGTGCCAGACGATCGGCCGGCCGGCTAACGGATGTAAATAGACGCTGACGCGCGACCGGAACGTGTCGCCGTCATCAAGCGCTGCGACGACGGCACTCCACGTCACGAGCTGCCGAGGATGACGTTGTCGATGAGGCGTGTCGGACCCACGCGCGCCGCGATCGCGACGATCGTGCCCTGCTCTGCGACCGCGACGGGCTCGAGCCGCGCCGGGTCCACGATGGCCAGGTAGTCCACTTGTACCTCCGGCTCGGTGGCCAGAACCTCCCAGCCTAACTGCTCCAATTCGACGGCATCGTATTGCCCGCCGTCGAACGCGTCGGCAATGCCGCGCAGCGTCCGCGACAACACCAGCGCGCGCTTCCGCTCGTCCGGCGACAAATACGCGTTCCGGCTCGACATCGCCAGCCCGTCCGCCTCGCGCACCGTGGGCGCCACGATGATCCGAACGCCGAAGTCGAGCTCGCGCGTCAACGAACGGATGAGCGTCGCCTGCTGAATGTCTTTCTGTCCAAACACCGCAACCGTTGGCTGCACGATGTTGAACAATTTCGTCACCACCGTCAGCACGCCCGTGAAATGGCCCGGCCGCGCCGCGCCTTCCCAGCGATCGGCAAGACTGAGCGGCGTCACCACCACGGTCCGATCGCCCGCGTACATCTCCTCGACCGGCGGCGCGAACAACACGTCGACGCCGCGCCGCTCCGCCTTCATCGCGTCGCCTTCGAGATCGCGGGGATAGCGCGTGTAATCCTCGTGCGGACCGAACTGCATGGGATTCACGAACACGCTCATCACGACGACCGCGGCGTGGCGCCGTGCTTCGTCGGCAAGCTGCAGATGACCTTCGTGCAGATAGCCCATCGTGGGAACGAGTGCCACACCTTGCCCGCGGCGCCGGGGCTCGGCGAGCGCGCTGCGCAGTGCAGCGATGCGATCTATGATCCGCATGCTAGAAGCTATGGTCGTCATCGGGATAGCGGCCGGCGCGGACGTCGTCGCCAAATCGACGCACGGCGGACCGCACGTCGTCGGCAAGCGCCGCGTAGCGCTTGAGGAATTTGGGTGAAAAGCGATCGTTGAGACCCAGCATGTCGTGCAAGACGAGCACCTGCCCATCGCATCCGGCGCCGGCGCCAATGCCGATGGTCGGCACCGACACCGCGTCCGTCACCGCGCACGCCAGCGACTTGGGGATGAGCTCGAGCACGATCGAGAACACGCCCGCGTCCTCGAGGCGCTTGGCTTGCTCGATCAGCGCCTCGGCGTCGCGCTCGTCTCGCGCCTGTACGCGGCTCCTGCCTAACGCATGCTCGGACTGCGGCGTGTAGCCCAGGTGGCCCATCACCGGAATCCCGACGCCAGTCACGGCTCTGACGGCGCGCAGCACATCGGTGCCGCCGCCTTCCAGCTTGACGCTGTCGGCGCCCGACTCCTGCATCACGCGTCCGCAGTTGGTCACCGCCTGTTCGGCGCTCACCTGATAGGTGAGGAACGGCATGTCCACCGTGAGCAGCGCGCGCTTCACGCCTCGCCGCGCTGCCGCGGCGTGGTGGATCATCTGATCGAGCGTCACCGGAATCGTCGTGTCATAGCCCAACAGCACGGTACCGGCCGAGTCGCCCACGAGCACGATGTCGACGCCGCTCTCGTCCACGAGGCGCGCGAACAACGCGTCGTACGCGGTGAGCACGATCAGTTTTTCGGGACGACCCTTCCGCGCGCGCACATCGCGAATGCCGACGCGCTTGACGCTCGACTGGGTTGCTCCGGAGTCGCTGCTCATCGCGTGCCAGCCTTGGCTTTGAGCTCCGCCAGCTCCCGGTCCCAGAAATCGCGGTGGCCGAGGCCGGGATGTGGGACGGTGAGGTCCGGATCCGAAACGGTCTGCGCGTCGAACATGACGATATCCAAGTCCAGTGTCCGCGGTCCCCACCGGATCGTGCGCTCGCGCTTCGCTTCGCGCTCGATCGCGAGGAGAGCGTCGAGCAGCGCGTGCGGCGCCAGCGTCGTTTCGAGCGCGACCATTTGGTTGAGGTACGGTCCGCCGCCCTTTGGGACGTTACCCAAGGGGACGGTTTCTTCCACGGAAGATGCGTCGAGGAGGCGGCTTCCCGGAAGCGCTGCAAGCCGCGCGCGGGCGAGAGCCAAGTAGCCGGCCCGGTCGCCCAGGTTGGATCCGAGCGCGATGTAAGCGATGTCACGCATCTGTTGACAGCGCCGGAACGTACGGGCATCGTCCGCGCGTGTCAAACCTCGCCTCGTGGACAGCCTGACCGCTCGGCATCTCGCGCGCGAGCTGGATGCGCGATGGCGCGGGAAACGCCTGGACGGGTGTCGATTCGACCGCGACGTGCGCGCCGCGTCGGTCACGGTGGATGGTCGCACGGTGCGATTCGAGCTCGACCGCGACGACGTGCGCGCGGTCGAATCGGCGTCCGCCGAGCGTGCAACCGGTGCTATGCGCGGATGGAGCGTGCGCGCTGTCGGCGCTCCCATCGACGACCGCCGAATCATCGTCGAGCTGGTCCGTCCGGGCCGGTTCAAGGGATCCGTGGAGCGGCGCGCGGATCTCGTGGTGAGTGCGCTGCCCCGTGCGCGAGGCGCGTTGTTGCGCGACGCCGGCGGCGCCAAGCTCGCCGCCTTGGGCGCCGAGCTCCCGCCTCCGATCGAAGCACGTCCTGTGCTGAGCGATGAGATCGTCGTTGGCGCCGCGAAAGCCGGTGACGTATCCGCGCTGCTTGGCGGGCGTTGGATGAGTCCGATCATCGCGTCGTGGATGATCGCCAATCCCGCCGATGCAGTGGAACGGTACCATCTGATGTGCTCCGATGCGCCCGCGCGTCCGGCGCGGTGCGGCGCGCATGTCCTGGCGTTCCCGTTCTGCGAGAACGCCGAGCTCGTGGACTCGCTGGTCGACGCGAGGAGTGTGCCCGGCGCTGAGCCCGTCGGCGACGCCGCGTCCGATGCGCGACGGCAACGCGCGATCGAGCGGATGCGCGCGGAGCTCGAGCGCGCGCGCGACGCGGCCCACGTGCGCGCGGCGGCCGACGCCCTCGTGGCGCTGGGCGACGTAGCCGCGCCGGCAACGGTGCGGCTGGCGAGCGGCGTCGAGTGGCCGGTGGACGCGCGGCCGGGCGAGCGCGCGCC
>DASYXE010000193.1:0-11281 GCA_035935375.1 Gemmatimonadaceae bacterium
CTGCGGCGTACACGGCCGGATGCCGAGCGTCCGTATCGTGCGGTGGGGTATCCCTGGCTTCCCGGGCTGTACATCGCGCTCGCGGCGATCACGGCGATCATTTTGCTCATCGCCGACAAGACGCGCGCGCAGGCGTTGGCCGGACTGGCTATTGTCGTGGTGGGCATACCCGTGTTTCTCCTGTGGCGGCGCGCGGAATCGGCCTGAGCCGTTGCCTCGCGTGGCTCGTGCATCGATCATTGTCGTGGCGGCTGTCTCGGCGGCGCCCTGCATCTCGTTTTGTCTCGCTCGTACTCTCTGGAGGCCTTTCCCGATGAATTGGTTGGCACCTGTCGTCCGACGCGCAGCGCGCGTGCTCTTCTATCCGGTAGTCGCGCTGAGCGCACTGGCGCTTGCCGCGCCCGCGCTCGCGGCGCAGGCGGCGGAGAACGCCGGCGGGGAGGCGAACCTCCGCATACCCGATCTGTCGAGCGTGACCTTCTTCGGCATCCCGGGGCACAGGCTGCTCATGGTCGGCCTCGTGTTCTGCGCGTTAGGCATGCTGTTCGGCCTCGTGATCTACGGCAACCTCAAGCGCCTGCCGGTGCACCGGTCCATGCGCGAGGTGTCCGAGCTGATCTACGAGACCTGCAAGACCTATCTCGTGCAGCAGGGCAAGTTCCTGCTCTTGCTGGAAATCTTCATCGGCGTCGTGATCCTGTTGTACTTCGGCGTGCTGCAGCACTACGGCGCGGCGAAGGTGATCATCATCCTGTTGTTCAGTTTGTTGGGCATCGCCGGCAGTTACAGTGTGGCGTGGTTCGGCATCCGCGTGAACACCTTCGCGAACTCGCGCACGGCGTTCGCCAGCCTGCGCGGCAAGCCGTATCCCTGCTTCGCGATTCCGCTCAGCGCGGGCATGAGCATCGGCATGCTGCTCATCAGCGTCGAGCTGGTGATGATGCTCTGCATCCTGCTCTTCATTCCGGGCGACTACGCCGGCCCGTGCTTCATCGGGTTCGCGATCGGTGAATCGTTGGGCGCGGCGGCGCTGCGTATCGCCGGCGGTATCTTCACCAAGATCGCCGACATCGGGTCGGACTTGATGAAGATCGTGTTCAACATCAAGGAAGACGACGCCCGCAACCCCGGCGTGATCGCGGACTGCACGGGCGACAACGCCGGCGACTCCGTTGGGCCGAGCGCCGACGGCTTCGAGACGTACGGCGTGACGGGCGTCGCCCTGATCACGTTCATCGTGCTCGCCGTGAAGGAGCCCTCGGTTCAGGTGCAGCTGCTGGTCTGGATTTTCGTGATGCGCGTCGTGATGATCGTCGCCAGCGGCGCGTCGTACCTGATCAACGGCTGGATCGCGAAGGCCAAGTACGTGGCGGCCGACAAGATGAACTTCGAGGCGCCGCTCACATCACTGGTGTGGTTGACGTCGCTCGTGTCGATCGCCCTCACGTACCTCGTGTCCTACGAGCTGCTGCCGACGTTGGGCGACGGCACCATGTGGTGGAAGATCTCGACGGTCATGACGTGCGGCACGCTCGCCGGCGCGCTGATCCCCGAGCTGGTGAAGGTGTTCACGTCGGTCGAGTCGACTCACACGCGCGAGATCGTGAGCTCGTCCAGGGAAGGCGGCGCGTCGCTCAACATTCTGTCCGGCTTGGTGGCGGGCAACTTCAGCGCCTACTGGCTGGGCATCGCGATCATGTCGCTGATGGCGATCGGCTCGTGGGTGGCCAGCCTCGGCATGGACGCCCTCATGGTGGCGCCGGCGGTGTTCGCGTTCGGCTTGGTCGCGTTCGGCTTCCTGGGTATGGGTCCGGTGACGATCGCGGTCGACTCGTATGGCCCGGTGACCGACAACGCACAGTCGATCTTCGAGCTGTCGCTCATCGAGCAGGAGCCGAACATTTCGGCGGAGTTGCAGAAGGAGTTTGGCTTCGCGCCACAGTTCGAGCGGTCCAAGCAGCTCCTCGAGGAGAACGACGGCGCGGGCAACACGTTCAAGGCCACGGCAAAGCCGGTGCTCATTGGCACGGCCGTCGTCGGCGCGACGACGATGATCTTCTCGATCATTGTGGCGCTCACACACGGCCTCACGCAGAACCTCGACAAGCTGTCGATGCTGCACCCGCCGTTCCTTCTGGGTCTGCTCACCGGCGGCGCAATCATCTACTGGTTCACGGGCGCGTCGACACAGGCGGTGACCACCGGCGCGTACCGCGCCGTCGAGTTCATCAAGCGCAACATCCGGTTGGACGGCGTGGTCAAGGCGTCGGTGGCGGACAGCAAGAAGGTGGTGGAGATCTGCACCGTGTATGCCCAACGGGGCATGCTCAACATCTTCCTCACGGTGTTCTTCGCGGCGCTCGCGTTTGCGTTCGTCGAGCCGTACTTCTTCATCGGCTATTTGATCTCGATCGCGCTGTTCGGGCTGTATCAGGCGATCTTCATGGCCAACGCCGGCGGCGCGTGGGACAACGCGAAGAAAATCGTGGAGGTCGAGCTCAAGCAGAAGGGCACGGACCTGCACGCGGCGACCGTCGTCGGCGACACGGTCGGCGATCCGTTCAAGGACACGTCGTCGGTGGCGCTCAATCCGGTGATCAAGTTCACGACGTTGTTCGGTCTGCTCGCGGTGGAGCTCGCGGTATCGTTGCGGGCGAGCCAGGGGCCTGGCTTGGTGCACCTGATCGCGGCCATTTTCTTCCTCATTTCGGTGTACTTCGTGTGGCGGTCGTTCTACGGGATGCGCATTCAGCGTGAGGAGCCCGCGGCCGCCGAGGTAGGCGGAGTGGCGGTGGGCGCGGTCAGCCGCTGAGCACGACGCGCGTGGGGCCGCGCGCGGACGAGCAACGGGGGACGATCTAGTGGCATCGTCCCTCTTCGTCCGGAAGTCTCTCGCCGATTGCGAGGCCGATGCCGAGCGCCGCGGGGGGCTCAAGCGGTCGCTCAACAAGTGGCACCTCACTGCGTTAGGCGTGGGGGCCACCATCGGCGCTGGAATTTTCGCCACCACCGGCACGGCGATCGTCGGGGATCCGTCCCGTCCGGGGGCGGGCCCGGCGATCGTCTTTTCGTTTCTGCTCACGGCGGTGGCCTGCGGATTCGCGGCGCTCTGCTACGCCGAGTTCGCGGCGATGGTGCCGATCTCGGGATCGGCGTACACGTATGCGTACGCCTCGATCGGCGAATTCGTGGCCTGGATCATCGGCTGGGATCTCATCATCGAGTACGCCGTCGGCAACATCGGGGTCGCGATCGGGTGGGCGGGGTATTTCCGCGAGTTGATCGGACACTTCGGGCTGAGCTTGCCGGCGTGGCTGGCTACGGACTATCGCACGGCGCACGACGCATTCCGGGCGCTCGCGTCGACGCCGAACGACCCGGTGACGCAGTACATGGCGTCGGCGTGGACGCACGCGCCGCACGTGTTCGGCCTGCCGTTCATCATCAACCTGCCGGCGGTCGCCGTCGTGGCGCTGATCACGGTCATTCTGGTGATCGGGATCAAGGAGTCAGCGGACACGAACAACGCGATGGTGCTGCTCAAGATCGGCATCATCCTGTTCTTCATCGCGGTCGGCGCGTTCCTGATCAAGCCGCGCAACTGGACGGACGCTTCGACCGGCGGGTTCGCGCCCAACGGATTCGCCGGCATCAGTGCGGCCGCGGCCATCAGCTTCTTCAGGTACATCGGATTCGACGCCGTGTCGACGGCGGCGGAGGAGTCGCGCAATCCGGCCAAGGACATGCCGTTCGGCATCGTGATGAGCCTCGTGGTGTGCACGGTGCTGTACATCGCGATTTCGATCGTCATGACGGGCGTGGCACCGTGGAAGACGTTAGGCACGCCGGAGCCGATGATCACGGCGCTGCGGTACGCCTCCGGACCGCCGGGGCTTCTCAATGCGTCGCGATTCATCATTGCGTTGGGCGCGGTGATCGCCATGGGCAGCGTGCTGCTGGTGTTCCAGTTGGGCCAGCCGCGCATCTTTTTCTCGATGGCCCGCGACGGACTGCTGCCGCCGGTGATGGCCAAGGTGCACCCGAAGTACAAGACCCCGTATGTGGGCACCATCCTCACCGGCGTGTTCGTGGCCGCCTTCTCGGCGTTCGCGAACATTTCCGAGGTGGTGGACCTGACGAATATCGGGACGCTGTTCGCGTTCGTGCTCGTATCGGCCGGCGTGATCGTGCTGCGGCGCAAAGAGCCTGACCGGCCGCGGCCGTTCCGCGTTCCGCTGGTGCCGATCACGCCGCTCATCTCGATCGCCGCGTGCGCCTACCTGATGTTCCAGCTGCCGGGCATCACGTGGGCGCGATTTGTGGCCTGGCTCATCCTGGGCCTCGTGTTCTACTTCTTCTACGGCTACCGCCACTCCGTCCTCCGGCGCCAATCGTTAGGCATGGCGCGCGAGGCCACGGGCGAGTCCACCGGCTCGGGCGTGTGACCGCGGTGGGCGCGATCTGGCGCCGGCTGCGCCGCGTCTCGCTGACGCAATGGATCGTGTTCTCGATGGTCGCGGGCACGCTGATCGGGTGGTTTGCCCCGGGCGTCGCCCTTCATCTCCAGATTCTCTCGACGATTTTCCTGCGGATGATCCGCGCCCTCATCGCGCCGCTCATCTTCGGGATGCTCGTGGTCGGTATCGCGGGACACGGCGACGACCTCAAGCGCGTCGGGCGGTTGGCACTCCGGTCGATCGTGTACTTCGAGGTCGTCACGACGCTGGCGCTGGTCGTGGGGCTCGTCGCCGTGAATCTCATCCGGCCGGGTCACGGCGTGCAGATCACGTCGGCGTCGGCGGCGCAGGGCACCGCGCTCGCGGCGACGCACCTGAGCGCCGACACCGTCCTCGTGCACGTCGTCCCACAGAGCATCGCCGAATCGGCCGCGAACAACGAGGTGTTGCAGATCGTGTTCTTCGCCGTGTTGTTCGGCGTGGGTGTGACCCGCGTGCGTCCGGGGCCCAGGCAGACGATGGTCGCGTTCTGCGAGAGCCTGTCCGAGGTGATGTTCAAGTTCACGGGCCTGGTCATGGCGTTCGCCCCGTTCGGCATCGGCGGCGCGATCGCGTATACCGTGGGCAAGAACGGGTTAGGCGTGCTCCGCGGCCTTGGCCTGCTGGTCGGGACGCTCTACGTGGCACTCATTGTATTCGCGGCCGGCGTGTTGTGGCCGGTGGCGGTGATGGCGAAGGTGCCCGTGCGGCGGTTCATCCGCGCGGTGAAGGAGCCGTGGCTCATCGCGTTCTCGACGGCATCGTCCGAGGCTGCGCTTCCGTTAGCGATGGAAGAGATGGAGCGCTTCGGTGTTCCGCGCCGCATCGTCGCGTTCGTGCTGCCCACCGGCTACTCGTTCAACCTCGACGGCAGCACGCTCTATCTGGCGGTGGCGTCGGTGTTCGTGGCGCAGGCGGCGGGCGTCCCCATGAGTGTGGGGAGCCAGCTGCTCATGATGCTGACCTTGATGCTGACGAGCAAAGGCGTGGCCGGTGTGCCGCGCGCGGGGCTCGTGATTCTCTCGGGCGCGCTGGCGACGTTCGGGCTGCCGCTCCAGGGTGTGGCGGTGATCGTGGGCGTGGACGCGCTCATGGACATGGCGCGGACGTCGATCAACGTTGTGGGGAATTGTCTGGCGTCGGCGGTGATGGCGCGGTGGGAGGGAGAGGGCGACTTGGGTACGACACCGGAAGCCGTTGCGTCGAGAACCGATCCTTCGCCGACGACGGCGTGAGGTGTGGAGAGACCGATGGCAAACGCGAGCTCCGTCTCGTCGGCGATGACTGACGCGGTTCCTGCCGATCACGCGCGGCCGCCGCGCGTCCTCGGCCTGCGCGACGTCGTGCTGTTCAACATGGTGGCGGTGATCGGCCTGCGCTGGCTCGCGACGGCGGCGAAGGCCGGACCCGGTACGTTGGCGCTGTGGATTCTCGCGGCCGCGTTCTTCTTCATTCCGCAAGGGTTGGCCGTGCTCGCGCTCTCGGCCCGGTTCCCGAGCGAGGGCGGCATTTACACGTGGACGCGCGAGACGTTAGGCGAGGGGAACGGTTTTCTGTGCGGGTGGTGCTACTGGATCAACAACGTGCTGTACTACCCGAACCTGTTGATCTCGACGGCCGTGATCGCGACGTGGGTCATCGGCAAGGGCGAGAGCGGGTTGGCCGACAATCGCGCCTACGTGCTGGCGACCACGCTCGTCGCGCTGTGGGTGGCGGTGGCGGTGAACATCGCCGGCGCGGGGCGCGGGAAGTGGCTGCAGAACATCGGTGCGTTAGGCACCTACATTCCGGCGACGATGCTCGTGATCGTCGGCGTCGTCGCGGCACTCACGAGTCCACCGGCCAATCCGCTGACGCGCGCGTCGCTCACGCCGCACCTCGGCAACCTGGCGTCGCTCAACCTCTGGGCGTCGATCGCATTTGCATTCAGCGGGCTCGAGCTGTCGTCGGCGATGGGGGACGAAGTGCACGACGCGGCGCGCACCATGCCGCGCTCGGTGCTCATCGCTGCGCCGCTGATCGCGGCCGCGTATCTGCTCGGCTCGGGGGCGATGTTGTGGCTGGTGCCGAGCGATCACGTGAACCTGACCGCTGGGTTCATCCAGGGCATCTCGATCGGTGCCGCACGCATGTGGACCGGACTCGCGTGGGTGGGGGCAGTTGCCGCGGCGTTCTATACGATCGGGAATATCGGTGGCGTCGGCGCCTGGCTCGTTGGCCCCGCGCGGGTGGCGTTCGTGATCGGACTCGACCGATACTTCCCGCGCGCATTCGGCAAGCTGCACCCGAAGTACGGAACGCCGTATGTGGCGATGCTGGTACCGGCGGTGCTCGCGAGCATCCTGTTAGGCATCTCGCTGCTGGGGAAGGGGACGACGGTGGAGCGGGCGTACCTGATTCTGCTCGACACACAGATCCTCCTGTACTTCATCCCGTATTTGTACCTCTTCCTCAGCTTGATTCTGCAGTTCGGTGTAAGCCGGAGGGCGGTGGCGGCGTCACCGTCAGCCGGCGGCGCAGCGGGTCGGGTGCCGGGCGGGCGGCCGGTGGCACTCGTGTGCGGCGCGAGTGGGTTTCTCATGACCGCGTTCGCGATGATCCTCGCCGGGATCCCGCCCGAGGGTGGCGAGCAGGCGACGTTGTTTCTGCTGAAAGTGCTGGGCGGCGCCGGCGCGTTCCTGGCGTTCGGCGGCCTCTTGTATTGGCGCGGGCGGCGGTCCGTTCGGCCGTGACGGTCCGTTAGGCGCGCATGTGCGGTGGCCGTCAGAACTTCGCACCGATGGAGAAGACGATCCGGCGCGGGAGGCCCGGCGTGAAGAAGTTCGCCAGTTCGCCCTCGTCGCTGCCTGCGTTGCCCTGAGCAGTCCCGGGAGGCCCGCCGAGGCTGTTCTCGGCGATGATGCCGAACGTGTCGTATCGCCGGTCGAACAGATTGTCGACCTCGAGCCGCATTGTGTACCGCTGGTACTGTGCGTTGAAGGTGAATCCGGAGATGGCGTAGCCCGGCACCGGCGCACGTCGATTCGTTTCATCCCCGCGCAGAAACTGACTCGAGTAGGCACGGACGTCGAGTTGGGCATCGAGAGCGAGCGGGCCCATCACTCGCGTCGCGCCCACGCCGAGGCGACCGCGGTGCCGCGGCGAGGACGGGATCTGGTCGCCGGGGCGCGCCGGAACGGGATTCGTGTCCGCGGTCGAAATCTGGATGGTGCTCTGATACGTCGACGCGACGTAGCTGTACGACCCGAACAGCCGCGCCCCAGCCGGCAGCGCCGTTTGCGCCGATACCTCGACGCCCGCTCGTCGCGACCGCGGAATGTTCACGAAGTAGACCTGGGTCAAGTTAGGCGACGCGAAGACGATGTCGTTCAGCACGTCGGTCCAGAAGCCGTCGACATCGAGCGACGTATGGTTCGGCAGGTCGACGTCGACGCCGGCCTCGTAGTCGCGCGTGGTGACGGGCGCCAGCGCGGGGTCCGCACCGAGCGCGGAAGGCAGCGAGCACGGTGCGTCCGGGCTCGCGCATGCCAGCTCGAGGGGCGCGGGCGCACGGAACGCGCTCTTGTACGCCACGAACCCGCGCAGATCGTCGGATATCTTGAGCGTTAGGCCGACGAACGGCGACAACCGATCGTAGGTGTTGGTGCCGTTGTTCGCCGGATGGCGCTCGTCGCGAAACGGAATCCGCACGTAGTCCTGGCGGAGCGCGGCGGTCGCCGAGAGCTTGGGCGTGATGTCCACCACGGCCTGCGCGTAGGCTGCGGCGTCATCTTCGTGCACCACCGCGAGCGTCGCGACGGAATCCGGCTCACCGCCGCCGGTATTCGTGAGGCGGAAGCGCACGTTCTGCCGTGCGTACTCGGCGCCGATCGTCACCGCCGTGGGCCATGACGCGAGCAGGAATGGACGAGTCCATTCCGCCGTGCCGCCTCCCGATCTGTTGTCGATGAACGCGTCGGTATTCGGCGGCGGAACATTGACGTTGAACTGCTCGATGTCATTGCGGCGAAAGTACATCGTCCCGCGCAGGGTGCCGCCCCACGCGCCGCGAAATCCGCGGAGCGCCACATGAATCAAGTCCGGATTGAAGAAATCGCCCGGCGTGTAATTGAGTCGGGGGTTCGCCTTGATCCAACTCTCGGGTAGCGAGCCGGCCTCTGCGATCCGGTCTTGCGCAAAGAGCACGCTGATCGCCATGTCACTGGTATCGCGGCCGCCGGCCGTCGAGCGATGCCCAACGGTCGCGAACAGCTGCTGCGTTCGCGCCGCCGTCGCCTGCCGCCAGCCGTCTTCGTTGGATGCCGAGCCCATGATGAACCCGTCGATGCCGTGGCTCACGCCGCCGGCGGAGATCGTGCCCACCTGTTCGCCGAAGGATCCAGTCGTCAGCTCGATGCCGGCCGACGGCGTCGGCATGCCCCGCTGCGTGAAAAACAACAGCGCTCCGCCTAACGAATTGCGCCCGAAGAGCGCCTGCGATCCCCGGACGAGCTCGGCGTGGTCGATGGCCGCCATCGGCAGGAGATCGAAGTTGATTTCCTGCGCGTCCGGCTCGTTGATGCGCACGCCGTCGAGAAATACGCTCACGCCCTGCGGCGTCCCGACGATGGGCGAGATCTGAAAGCCGCGCACCTCGAGCTCGGGTTGGAGGCGTGTGCCCTGATCGTCGTAGACGGTCACGCCCGGCAGTGCTTGAAGGGACCGAAACGCCGCATCCGGGCCTTGCGAGATGTGTTGCAAGTCCATCGACTCGACCTGCGACGGAATACGCTCGTCGACGTCCGTGAGGCGTGTACCGGTCACGACGACCGTCGCCAGCCGGCGAGCGGTGCTGTCTGCCTTGGTGGTATCGCGCTTGGTCGTGTCGGGCCGTTGCGCCGCCACCGAGATACTCCTAACGCAAAGCGCCGCCAGGACCAACGCGATGGCGGTGCGCGTCATGAACCCCGGCGAACCATCGGCGTCGCGGTCTGGACCACGGCGAGCAGCGACGGTTCGCAGCGTGCGGCCGCCGCCTCGCCCCCGGCAAAGCGCAACGGGTCGAGCTGGGCGAAGCGTTTGATGCCGGCGCGATCCTCGTACAACAGCACGCAAGCGACGACTTCGCCGGCGCGACTGACCGTGAGCATCCCGTCGTCCGCGTGCTCGCCGCCGTCGAGGTTGAAGCAGCACACGTCGTGCATGCGGTAGACACCCGATGCCGTCGCATGCGTGGTGGGGGTGGCGCCAATCCAGAGCGTGATGGCGGCCGCCGAGGCGACCAGCGTGGCGAGCGCGAGACCGATGCCGTGCCGATATCACGGAGGCCGCGATGCCGGGGCCGGCAGGAAGCCGCGGAGCAGGGACGTCGCGCGCGCGTCGAGCGTGCGGAGCTCGGCCACCGCGCGCGCGCATGCCCGGCATCGCCGCGTGTGCAGGGCGACGCGCATGGCCGCGAACGACGTCAGCTCGCCGTCCAGGTAGGCGCGGAGGTCGCCTTCCTCCGGATGCGCGTTCCGGTCAGGCGCGGGCCGATGTGTCCGCTTGGTCATGTCGACTCTCGTAGCAGGTGAGAAACCGCCGGTGCGCGCGCGTGAGCAGCGAGCCGACCGATCCCGGCGCAATGCCTAACGCTTGCGCGATGTCGCGATAGGATGCGCCGCCGTGATGGAGCAGCAGCAAGTGCTGATCGCGGGGCGGCAGCATGGCCAGCACCACCTGCACCGATCGCCGGCGCTCGCCTTGCATCAGCTGCACCTCGGGACCGGCCGACTGATCGGCGACGCCGTGCGCCCGCATCAACGATGCCTGGCGACTCGCGCGCCTCGATCGATCCCGCGCCAGATTGCTGGCCACCGTGTACAGCCATGCCCGCGGGTTCCGCGGATTGACGTCCAGCAGACGCACGAACGCTTCCTGTGCCGCATCCTCGGCGTCGTCGCGATTGGCGGTGCGACGGCCGAGGGCTTGCACGAGCCGCGGATACCACGAGGCGAAAAGCCGGTCGACGGCGTTCAGACTGGAGCCTCGAGTCGAGAGTGACACATCCCTGATGCCGTATGCTCCATCAGGGATGTGACGTATGGAAGGGGGAATTCAGGACACGCCCGACCGAACCGGCCTCGCGCTCAGGCGGTGGCGAGCGCCCGCAGGGCTGCACGCACGGCGCCTCGCTCGGGCTTCACTTCCTCGGCACGGAGCGCGGCGCCAGGGACGGCCGACTTGAGCCGCTGCTCGACGCGCTTGCGCAACAGCGCGCCCGGCGCGAGCAGCCCGCCGCCTAACGCAACAGGCACCGACGCGCGCTCGTCGGTGAACAGCACACGCGAGAGCGTCCGCACGTGCAGCGCCAGCTCTTCGCACGCGAGCGCGAGCAGCGCGTTGGCGCGGCGGTCGCCCTGGTCCGCCACGGCGACCACCACGGGCGCGAGTGCGGCGAGCTGCCCGGGCGTCGCCGACGCGCCCCACGCGATGAGATCCGTCGGATCGTCGGTCTGCGCGGCCGTGAGCACGGCGCCGACGAGTGCAGTGTCCGGCTCGCGGCCGTCGATGGCCGCGGTCACCACCGACAGCGCGCGACGGCCCAGCCATGCGCCGCTGCCTTCGTCGCCGCATACCGGTCCCCATCCGCCGCACCGCGACTCGGTGCCGGCCGGCCCGCGGCCGAACGCAATCGAGCCCGTGCCGGCAACGAGCAGGATACCCGGTCCATCGCCGAACGCATCCTCGAGCGCGACCGCGGCGTCGGGCTGCACGATCACTTCCTCGGCGAGCCCGTGCGTCTCGAGCGCGCGTGCGAGCGCATC
>DASYXE010000194.1:0-1980 GCA_035935375.1 Gemmatimonadaceae bacterium
TGGACGAAGAAACCTGGGACACGACACACGCGAGCGTGGTGCTCAGCGACCGCGCGTGGCGCACGCACTTCGCCGCCGACCCGGGCGTCGTCGGCCGCACCATCCACATTGATGGACGTGTAACGCAAGTCATCGGCGTGATGGCGCCCGGATTCACCTTCCCGTCGTCGACCGTCGACGCGTGGTACACGCAAGGATGGGATCGCGCCTCGCGCACCAAGGTCTGGTTCCGTCGCGCGCATTGGCTGCGGGCGATCGCGCGCCTCAAACCCGGCGTGAGCGTGGATGAGGCCAACGCCCAGTTCCAGGTCGTGGTCCGGCGTCTCCAGCAGCAGTATCCAGTGACCAACCGGGTGATGGGCGCCGGCATGGTGCCGCTGCACACGTATCTCGTTGGGGATACGCGCACCCCGCTGCTCGTTCTGCTCGCCGCCTCGGCACTGCTCCTGTTGATCGCGTGCGCCAACGTGGGCAACCTCATGCTGGTGCACGCGAACGGACGCGCCCCAGAAGTCGCGCTGCGCCTCGCGCTCGGGGCCGGCCCGTGGCGACTCACGCGCCAGGTCCTCACCGAGAGCCTCGTGCTGTCGTCGTCAGGCGGCGCGGCAGGTTTCGCCATCGCGTGGCTCGGCACGCGGGCCATTGCGCTGCTCGCGCCAGCCGGCACCCTGCCCGACTCTGGCCTCCACATCGACTGGAGCGTGCTGGCGTACACGCTCGCCATCACCACTGTGTGCGGGGTCTTGTTCGGAATCGGCCCCGCGCTGTGGAGCGCGCGGCGCGCGCCGGGCGACGCACTCAAGGAGGGCGGACGCGGACCGCACGAAGGACGGCGCATGCGCCGATGGGGCGAAGCGCTCGCCGTCGCCGAGATCGCGCTCGCGCTCATGCTGTCGTCGGGCGCCGGGCTGCTCGTGCGCAGCCTCTGGCGTCTGGCGCACGTCCCGCCCGGCTTCGATGCGCGTGGCGTCTTGGCAGTCGGCCTCGAGCTGCCCCAGGCGCGCTTCGACACGACGCCAAAGGTCAACGCGTTCGATGACGCGCTGATCGCACGCGCGCGTGCCCTCCGCGGCGTGACCGATGCCGCGATCGTGTCGCATCTGCCGCTCACCGGCACGGAATGGACGAGCAGCTTCAGCGTCGCGGGTCGGCGCCCCGACGAATACGGCTCCGAGGTCGCACACCGCGAAGTGGGGGCCGAGTACTTCCGCGCGATGCGAGAGCCGCTCCACGCCGGACGCACGTTCAACCTCTCCGACCGCGAGGGATCGCCCCGCGTCGTGCTCATCAACGACGTGCTCGCGCGGCGTTTCTTCGCCGGCCAGAATCCGATCGGCCAGCGCCTCACGTTCGACAAGGTACCTGATTCGTCGTCCGTGTGGCGCACGATCGTCGGCGTCGTCGGCAGCGAGCATCAGGTATCACTCGACGCCGAGCCGAGGATCGAGATTTTCACGCCCCAGGCGCAGGAGCCGTCGGGCGACATCTTTCTCCTGCTGCGGACGACCGCCGATCCCACGTCGCTCCTGCCGCAGGTCCGCTCGATCTTGCACGACATCGACCCGGAGCAGGCGGTCGTCGAAGTGCACACGCTCGACGACATCGTCGCGACGTCGATGGCCCGCGCGCGATTCCTCACGACGCTCTTGCTGGTGTTCGCGACCGTCGGCCTCACGCTCGCCGTGGTCGGCGTCTACGGCGTCATGGCCCAACTCGCCCAACGCCGGACGCGGGAAATGGGCATCCGCCTCGCGCTGGGCGCCCCGGCGCGGGCGGTGCGATGGCTGATCGTGCGCCATGCGTTAGGCATGCTGGTGCCGGGGCTCCTCATCGGCACCGCTGCGGCGTTGCTCGCCACGCAGGCGCTGCGGTCGGTGCTGTACCATGTTGCGCCGTCGGATCCACTCACGTTCGTCGCGGTGCCGCTGGCGCTCGCGCTCAGCGCGCTCGTCGCGTCATGGCTGCCCGCCGCGCAGGCGA
>DASYXE010000195.1:0-7490 GCA_035935375.1 Gemmatimonadaceae bacterium
ACGCATCGCGGACGACATCGATGAACGGCAGGTAGGCCGTCGCGGCGCCGTACGAGAGGCAGCGCCCGCGCAACACCGTGGCGCCGCGATCCTGGACGGCCGGCAGCAGCTCGTGGAGCAGGCGGCTCTTGCCCATGCCGGCCTCGCCTGACACGACGACGAACCGGCCGGCGCCCTCGCACGCATCGTCGAGGCAGGCGCGCACCTGCGCCAGCTCGTGGTCGCGGGCCGTGTAGGGCGTGAGGTCGCCGTGGCGGAGCGCGGCCTCGAGGCGCGTCTGGTCGTCCGATTCGCCCGCCAGCTCGTATGGCGACACCGTGCGATCGCCATCGGGCAGCACCATCCGATCGCGCAGCGTTAGGCGGAGCGGCGGCTCGAGCAGGCGGCGGCAGCGCGGACCGACCCATACGCGGCCCGCGGGCGATAGGTCGGCGAGCCGCGCTGCCAGATCGACGGCCGGCCCCGCCACGTGGAACGGCACCCCGTGGCGGTCCAACGGACGCACGATGACGCGGCCGGCGTCGAGCCCGACGTGCAACCGCAGCGGCGCGGTGGCCGGCGGCGCGTCGCCTTCGCTCGAGTCGCACACCCCATCCACGAGCACCGCCGCGGCGCGCGCCGCGCGCACGCAGTCATCTTCGCGCGCGTGCGGCACGCCGAACAACAGTGCGCCGCCCGATTCGTCGAACCCGTTGAGCACGCCGCCGAATCGTTCGGCCGTCTCCGCCACGAGCGTGCGCACGCGATCCACTTCGCGGAGCGCCTCGCCCGAGCCGCGCGACTCGAGGAACTGGGCGTAGCCGGACACGCGCAGTGCCACGATCACCGCGTCGCGCCCTTCGCCATCGGCGCTGAACATGGCCGGCACGTCACCGCGCTCGCGCTCCTCGCGCGGGCGCGCCGCGCTGATGCCCGCGACATTCACGCCGAACAGCACGCCGATCGCCTCGAGCTCACCGGCGACCGCCGCGGCAGATGGAGGGCGATGCGCCGCATCCTTGGCGAGCGTGGCGCGGACGAGCTGGTCGAGGCTCTGCGGCACATCGGCGCGGCGCGAGGCAATCGGCTCGGGCTCGGCGCCGCAGATCGCCGCGCGCACGGCACGCGCGTCGCCGCCGCCGAACGGCTTGGTGCCGGTGAGCATCTCGTAGAGGACGACGCCTAACGACCAGACATCGGTGGCCGGGGTGATCGCGTCGCCGCGCGTCTGCTCCGGACTCATGTACGCCGTCGTGCCGGGCGTGGCGCCGGGCAACGTGATGGCCGCGCCGCTCAGCTTGGCGATCCCGAAGTCGAGGATCTTGAGCACGCCGTCGGCGTTGACGATGAGGTTGGCGGGCTTGATGTCGCGGTGGATGATGCCGCTGTCGTGCGCCTTGGCGAGCCCGCGCGCGGTCTGCAGCGCCACCGACACCACCTCGGCCACGGCCAGGGGGCCGCGCGTTAGGCGCGCGGCGATCGTCTCGCCGTGGTAGAACGGCATGACGATGAAGAACCGGCCGTCCTGCGTCTCGCCCACCTCGTAGATGGTGCAGATGTTGGGGTGGTCGAGTCCGGCGGCTGCCTGCGCTTCGACGCGCAGTCGTTCGCGCGCCCCGGCGTCGTCGAGCAGGTGCGACGGCAGGAACTTGAGCGCGACCGTGCGCCCCAGGCGCCGGTCCCAGGCCTTGAACACGACCCCCATGCCGCCGCCGCCCACCGGTTCCTGCAGCACGTAGTGCGTGCCGGCGAGCTCGGAGCCGGGGGTCGCGAGCGCTGTCGCGCCATCGCTCGGGACGGTGACGAGGTCGAGCACGTTCTCGTCGAGCAGGCCCGACGACGCGTGCGCGTCGAGGAGCGTGTCGAGGTCGTGGCGCAGCTCCGGCGCGTCGAGCGCGGCGAGGCGGGCCGCGCGCTCGGCGGGTGCCAAGTCGAGGAGCTCGGCGAGGGCGTCGCCGGTCCGGCGCCACGAGCCCGCGCCGGCGCCTGGGCGCCCGGCGAACCGCCGGAGCCACGCGCGGACCGCCGCCACGGCGCGGCGCGTCACGAACGGAGCTCGCGATTGAGCCAGGCTCGCGCCAACGCCCAATCGCGTTTCACGGTGGCCGGCGACAGGTCGAGCGCGACCGCCGTGTCCTCGATGCTCATGCCGCCGAAGAACCGGCACTCGACCACGCGCGCCTGCCGCGCGTCGATTGTGCCTAACCGGGTCAGGGCCTCGTCGAGCGCCAGCAGCTCCTCCGAGCGCGCCGCGTCCACGACCGGCACGTCATCGAGCGAGATGGTCGCGCGGCCGCCGCCGCGCTTCCCGGCTTTGCGGCGCACGGCGCTGTCGATGAGCACGTGGCGCATCGCCTGCGCCGCAACCGCGAGGAGGTGCACGCGGTCGGCGAGGTCGAGTCGCTCGCTGCCGGCGAGACGCAGATAGGCTTCGTGGACGAGACCTGTCGTCTCGAGCGTGTGACCGGTTTGCTCGGCGCGCAGGCGGTAGTGCGCGATGCGACGCAGCTCATCGTAGAGGAGCGGGACCAGGGCATCCATCGTGGCCCGCCCCGAGGGCGCCGCGGTGGGCGCGTCGACCTCCTTCAGTTGGCGCGTCTCGGGCATTGCGGCTCCCTATCGCGCCCAGCGGAACGGTTCCGCCCGCCGCGCGATCGAACTCGCGAACGAATCTCAATAGTATGCGGCAGAGTTCCCTACGCAACGGCGATGCGCGCGCGCCGCGACTACAAATGTCGTTTTGAGCCGATTCGGTGCGATTATTCGCTACACGGGTATGCCCCTGTCGCGGAGACGAGTATGACCAGCACATTGACCTCCCCAATCCCGGCCTCGCCCGTGCTCGACGCGAGCGCCGTGGCCGCCCTGTCCCAAGGCCTGCGCGGCCGCGTGTTCACAGCGGACAGCCCTGGCTATGACGAGGCCCGCACGATCTGGAACGCCATGATCGACAAGCGTCCGGCGGTGATCGCGCGGTGCGCGAGCGCGGCCGACGTCACGCGCGCGGTTCGCTTCGCACGCGAGACCGGTCTCGACATCGCGGTGCGCGGCGGCGGGCACAACATCGCCGGCAGCGCGCTGGTGGACGGCGGCCTCGTGATCGACCTCACGCTCATGAAGTCGGTGCGCGTCGATCCGGTGCGCCGCGTGGCGGTGGTCGAGCCGGGGGTCACGTTAGGCGAGTTCGACCACGACGCGCAGGCGTTCGGCCTCGCGACGCCGGTGGGCATCAATTCCACCACCGGCATCGCCGGCCTTACGTTAGGCGGCGGCTTCGGCTGGCTGTCGCGCACCTACGGCATGACGGTCGACAACCTGCGCTCGGCCGATGTCGTGACGGTGGACGGCGAGCTCGTGCACGCGAGCGAGCGCGAGAACGCCGACCTGTTCTGGGGCCTGCGCGGCGGCGGCGGCAACTTCGGCATCGTGACCGCGTTCGAGCTGGCGCTGCACCAGGTGGGGCCCGAGGTCATGGCCGGACTCATCGTCCACCCGTTCGACGACGCCGCCGCGCTGCTCCGCCGCTACCGCGACGTGGCGCTCGCTGCGCCTAACGAATTGGCGGTGTGGGTGGTGATGCGCAAGGCGCCGCCCCTGCCCTTCCTGCCGGCGGAGGTGCACGGCACCGAGGTGGTGGTGTTCGGCGTGCTCTACTCGGGCGACATGCAAGCGGGCGAGCGGGCGATCGCGCCGCTGCGCGCCATCGGGAAGCCGATCGCGGACGTCGTCTCGCCGCATCCCTACGCCGGCTTCCAGGCGGCGTTCGACCCGCTGCTCGCGCCGGGCGCGCGCAACTACTGGAAGACGCACGACCTCGCGCCCTTGCGCGACGAGGCGCTCGACATTGCGATCGATGCCGTCAAGCGGCTGCCCGGCCCGCAGTGCGAAGTGATTCTGGCGCAGATGGGCGGCGCGATCCGCGACACGGGCGAGGATGCGACGGCGTACAGCGGCCGCGACGCGGACTGGATCGTGAACGTGCACGGCCGGTGGACGGAGGACACGGAGGACGAGCGCTGCATCGGCTGGGCGCGGCGGCTGTTCAAGGATCTGACACCGTACGCGACCGGGAACGCGTACGTGAATTTCATGACGGGGGATGAGGGCGACCGGGTCAAGACGGCGTACGGGACGCACTACGCGCGGCTGGCGGCGCTCAAGAAGAAGTACGACCCGTCGAACATTCTGCGGACGAACCAGAACATCGCGCCCGCGGCCTGACGGCCGCGGCGGGGGATCGATGTGGAACGTTGACGTATCGAAGCGATACGCTTACGTTTCACATCGTCTTCCGCGCTCGAGGCCCATCATGCCCGCTTGCGTTCGCTATATCGTGGCCGACGTCGACGCCGCGATCGACTTCTACACGCGCCACCTGGGGTTCACCGTCCAGATGCATCCCGCGCCCGCGTTCGCCGAAATCGCGCGGGACGACCTGCACCTCTATCTCACGCAGCCGGGATCGGGTGGCGGCGGCGCGCCGATGCCGTCGGGCGAGCAGCAGACGCCGGGCGGCTGGAATCGCATCCATCTCATTGTCTCGGATCTCGACGCGACCATCGCCCTGATGCGGGCGACCGGGTGCCGGTTCCGGAACGCGGTCGTGCAGGGCGCGGGCGGCAAGCAGATCCTGCTCGAGGATCCGTCGGGCAATCTGGTGGAGTTGTTCGAGCCGAACACGGCCGCCTACCGCGGGCCGGGCCGGGCCACACGCCGGTGAACCACTACGCCTAACGCGCGGACGCGCCCGCGACGGCACGCGCCGGCACGCCCGGTCGAGGACCCGCGCGTCGAGCGCTCGCGCCGCGTCATCCTGGGCGCCGCGCTCGACGAGTTAGGCGAGACCGGTTACGGCGCCTTCAGCATCGAGTCGGTGGCCGCCCGCGCGGGCGTCGGCAAGGCGACCATCTATCGGCTGTGGCGCCACAAGCTCGCGCTCATCGCCGATGCCTTCCGGATGCTGCAGGACGAGGGCGATCCCGAGCTGATCACCGGCACCCCGCGCGAAAAGCTCGCGCGCGTCGTGCGGCACGTGGCCGAGGTGGCCAAGCACTCGCCGTTCTCCAAGTGCCTGCCCGCCCTCATCGACGCCGCCGAGCGCGACCCGGAGCTGCGCACGTTTCATCGGCGATTTCAGGCCGAGGCGCGGCGGCCGCTCATCACGCTGCTCGAGCAAGGGGCGAAGTCGGGCGCGTTTCCCCGACATCTCGACGCCGAGCTCGCGGCGTTCAGCCTGCTCGGCGCGATTTTCTTCTGCCGGCTCATGACGAGCAAGCCGTTCGACCCGGATCGCGCGGACGAGCTGGTGGATGTTGTGTTGGGCGGGCGGCCCAAGCGCTGACGTTAGGGCGCCCGCCACCGGACCCCCGCCGTGTTCAGCACCTGCATCTTCTGCCACAATTCGTTAGGCAAGAACGAGACCGTCGAGCACTTCCCGGTCGGACGGCGGTTGGCGTTCGACAGTGCGAAGGGGCGGCTGTGGGTGGTGTGTCCGCACTGCCAACGGTGGAACCTGACGCCACTCGAGGAGCGGTGGGAGGCGGTGGAGGAGTGCGAGCGGCTGTTTTCCGGGCGCTCGTTGCGCGCGCAGACCGAGCACATTGGCCTAACGAAGATCCCCGATGGGCTCGAGTTGATCCGGATCGGCGCACCGCTCAAACCGGAGTTTGCCGCGTGGCGGTACGGTGACGTGTTCAGGCGGCGGTTCAAGCGCCACTTGGCATGGCTTGGCGGTGGCGTCGCCGCCGCGGGCGCGGGCGGCGCCGTTGCCGTTGTGAGCGGTGTTTCACTCGTGCCCTTGCTTGCGTGTCCACCAGCTCTCCTGTACGGCGGCCAGCTCGGCGTGGTCGCCATTCACGCGTATCGCAACTATTTCCGCAGGAGTTTCGTTCCGCGCGACGGTCATCGGCCCTTTTTGGTCGTCAGCGACAATATGCGGGAAACAGACCTGGAACCTCGTTCTGGAGCGGTGTGTCATGGGCGCTCAACTTGCGGCACATCGTTGGCACGGAATCGCTCGAAGGCAACGCAGCCCGACGCGCTATCGGCATTCTCATGACTCGTGTCAACAAAGTGGGCGCATCAGCGTCGACCGTGACGCGTGCAGCCAAGTGGATCTCAACGGCAGGAGGACCGGAGCAGTATGTAGCGCGTCTCGCGATCACGTCGCGCCAGCGAACGGCAGACTTTCGAGAGCAGCGCGCCGCATTCCGTCGCGGAAAGCTATCCGGTTGGTCGACGGACGCATGGGGGCCTGTAGACAGGGGCGCCTTGCCTTTTTTCTCGCTCGAGGAGCGACTCGCGCTCGAGATGGCGGTGCACGAGGAGGAAGAGCGACGTGCGCTGGAGGAAGAAATCAGTGTGCTCGAATCGGCGTGGCGAGAGGCAGAAGAGATCGCAGCGATCGCGGACGACCTGCTCACCCCGTCGTCGACGCGCAAATTTGTCGCCGACCACGGCAATGACCGCACGCGCTAGGTCCGCGCAATAGCCGAGGGCTGCCGCCCGCCAGCTCGCTGCTACGGAAAAAGCAGTTGACAACCCGACCGCCGCGCCGTATCCTACGGAAACTTCCGTAGCGGACCATGGGCGACGACATCTACTTCCCCCCCCGCGAGCTCCAGGTCATGGGCGTCCTCTGGCGCCTCGGCTCCGCCACCGTCGCCGAAGTCCGCGACGCCCTCGGCGAAGAGCTCGCCTACACGTCGGTGCTCTCGGCGCTGCAAACGCTCGAGGAGAAGGGCTACGTTAGGCACCAGGCCAAGGGCCGCGCCTATCGGTACGCGCCGACCGTCAAGGCGGAGCGCGCGGGCGGCAGCGCCATCGCCCGCATCCGCGAGGCGATTTACCAGGGATCGGCCGAGCGCATGTTCGCCCAACTGGTGTCCGACAAAAACGTGAGCCGCGAGGAGCTCGAGCGCATGCGGCGCCTGTTGGCCGAGCGCCTTAAGGAGAAGCCATGACGATCGCGACGCTCGTCTACGCGCTGGTGTTCGGCGCGCTCGTCGCCCTCGCGGCCGCGGCGCTCGACGCCTGCCTCCGGTTAGGCGAACGCGCGACGCGCGGCGTGTGGGCCGTTGCGTTGGGTGTGACCCTCATCGGCACCGCGCTCGCACCGCGGCGCGCGGCACGGCCCGTCCACCCCGCGGTGGCGGCCGTCGCGATGCCGGACGCCGTGCGTCACGCCCCCTCGTTCACCGATCGTGTCGTGCAATCGCTGGCCATCGTGCGCGTCGAGGCCGTGCGCGTCGCGGAGCGCGCGCTCGCGCGCCTTTCTGTGGCTCATGCCGAGTCGCTCGATCGATGGCTCACCGTCGGATGCATCGCTATCAGCCTCACGGCGTTCGTGTTGTTGATCGCCGTCCACGCGCACTTTCGACGCGCGCGCCACGCGTGGCCGGTGGCAACCGTCGACGGGACGACCGTGCGGCTGGCCCCGCGCACCGGGCCGGCAGTGATCGGCCTCATCGACCCCGAGATCGTCGTACCCGCGTGGCTCATGACACGCGCGA
>DASYXE010000196.1:0-4260 GCA_035935375.1 Gemmatimonadaceae bacterium
ACATCAATGATCTGCGCGACGTGAGTGCCATCCGCGCGAGCCTCGGCGATTCGAGACTCTCCACCCAGGGACAACTGATGTCCCTCCACCCCTCAGGCGGCGTCGCCGCCGCTTCCCTCAGCGCAGCGCTTCCCCGAGCGAGCGACAAGCGAGCGCTTCCCCATTCCCTGACTGCTATCCGAACCTCAGACGCGGTCTACTAGATGAGCGTAGATGCCGGCTCAGCAACAAGCCGCGCTCATTCGGTGCCTTTCACGTCGTTCCAGAGCGCGTCGAGCCCGTCCAGGTCCAGGGACGACAGCGCCACGCCCCGCTCCGCGGCGAGCCGCTCCATCGCCTCGAACCGCCGCACGAATTTGCCGTTCGCCCGGTCTAACGCGACCGCCGCGTGAACGTTCGCGCGCCGGCAGAGGTTCACGACCGCGAACAAGAGGTCGCCTAACTCGTCCTCGAGGGCGTCGCGCGCGCCCGCGTCGTGTGGACGCGCCAGTTGCTCGCGCACCTCGCCCAGCTCTTCCTCAACTTGGAGCGCCGGTCCCTCGACATCCGGCCAGTCGAAGCCGACGCCGGCGGCGCGATCTTGAAGTCGTTGGGCGCGGTGCAGGGCCGGAAGTCCGGACGGCAGGCCATCGGTGAGCGAGCCGCGCGACTTCGCCTTCATGGTTTCCCAACGCTCTTTTGCGCCGCCGCCGTACAGGTGCGGATGACGCCGCTTCATCTTGTCGATCAGGCCGCCGGCAACCTCGTACGCGTCGAAGGCGCCGTCCTCCTCGGCGAGCACCGAATGGAACAGCACCTGGAGCAGCACGTCGCCTAACTCTTCGCGCATCGCGTCCACGTCGCCGCTGCGGATGGCGTCGTCCAGCTCGTGCGTCTCCTCGATCAAGTAGGGTCGCAGCGACTCGTGCGTCTGCGCCCGATCCCAGTCGCAGCGCGCGCGCAAATCGCGCATGAGTGTGAGTGCATCTTCAAGCGTTGATTTAGCTTGCATCGTTCCTCCCGGGCCGGTATACTACCCGCCCGAACGATGATGCGTCAACGCGAGAGTCGATGACACGCGCCTGGGTCGAAATCGATCTGGGCGCGTTACGCCGCAATGGGGCCGTGATGGCCGCCCGCGCCGCCGCCCTCCTGCCGATGATCAAGGCCGATGGCTACGGGATTGGCGCCGTGGCGGCCGCGCGCGCACTCGAATCGCTCGCGCCGTGGGGCTTTGGCGCGGCGACGCTCGAGGAGGGCCGCGAGCTCCGCGACGCGGGCGTCGTCCGGCCGATCATCGTCTTCACACCGCCGCTCCCCGATGAGCTCGCCGAGCTCCGCGCCGCGCGCCTAACGCCAGCGCTCGGCACCGCCGAGCAGATCGACGCCTGGCGCGCGCTCGGCGCCGGAGGCGAGGATTGGCATCTCGCGATCGACACCGGTATGCACCGAGCCGGCGTGCATTGGGATGAGGTCGACCGACTGAGCACACTGCTGCGCGCGGCCCCGCCCCAGGGCGCGTTCACCCACTTTCATTCGGCCGAGCTGGGCGACGGATCGCGGGCCGAGCAGGAGCGACGCTTCGAGCACGCCATTGCCCGACTCCCGGCTCGACCCGCGGTGCTGCATGCCGAAAACTCGGCGGCGCTCGCGCGCACCACGAAATCGAAGTGGTCGCTCGGCCGGCCAGGCATTTTCCTCTACGGAGTTGGTAGCGGCGCAAGCGCGCTCGTCCAACCGGAGCCCGTGGTGAGTCTCCGCGCTCGCATCGCCGAGCTCCACACCATTCTCGATGGCGACACGGTGAGCTACGATGCGACCCACCGCGCATCGGGTACGCGCCGCATCGCCACGCTTCCGGTGGGCTATGCCGATGGCTATCGGCGCGCGTTCGGCAACCGCACGCTCGTGTTGGTGCGCGGCCGCTGCGCGCCCGTCGTCGGCGTCGTCACGATGGACATGACCATGATCGACGTGACCGACATCCCGTGTGAAGTCGGGGATGTGGTCACACTACTGGGCCGCGATGGCGATCTCGTGCGCGATGTCGAGTCCGTCGCGCGGGACGCCGATCTGTCGCCCTACGAAGTCCTGACCGGTCTCAAGTCGCGTCTGCCGCGCCGCTACGTGAGCGCGTCGTGACGCGGCGCGCGATCATCCTCGTGCTCGACGGCGTGGGCGTCGGCGAGGCGCCGGACGCCGCCGAATACGGCGACAGCGGAAGCAACACGCTGGGCAATCTTGCGCGCGCGGTAGGCGGGTTCGACCTGCCCAACCTCGCCCGCCTTGGACTCGGATGCGTCGCGCCGCTCTCAGGCGTCGAGTCCGCCCAACATCCGAGTGCCGCGTGGGGTACCATGCGTCCTGCGTCGGCGGGGAAGGACAGCACCACCGGACACTGGGAAATCGCCGGCGTGCATCTCGCGCGACCGTTCCCCACGTATCCGGACGGATTCCCGGCTCAGGTGGTGAATGAATTCGCGGAGCGCACCGGTCGCGGTGTGTTGGGCAACATTGCGGCTAGCGGTACAGAAGTCATTGCTCGCTTCGGCGCCGAGCACGAGCGCACCGGACGCTGGATTCTGTATACGAGCGCGGATTCCGTGTTTCAACTGGCCGCCCACGAGCGCGTGGTCCCACTCGATGCGTTGTATGCCGCGTGCGAGATTGCGCGGGCGATGCTCGTGGCGCCGAACGATGTCGCGCGTGTGATCGCGCGCCCGTTCACGGGTGCGGCGGGCGCATATCGCCGGACCGCGGCGCGGCGCGATTTCTCGATCGCACCGCCCGAACGCACGCTGCTCGATGCCCTCGCCGAGCGCGGCATTGTGCGTATGGGTGTGGGGAAAGTGGATGATCTGTTCGCTGGACGAGCCATCACATCCGTCCATACGGCCGACAACGCGGCTGGGCTCGCGGAAATTCATCGCGCGCTCGACGCACTCGATGGTGGGCTGCTCTTCGCCAACCTAGTAGATTTCGACCAGCTTTGGGGGCACCGAAACGATGTGACGGGGTTCTATGAAGGACTGCGGGCGTTCGATTCCGCGCTCCCCGGCATTGAAGGCGCACTTCGCGAGGACGACTTGCTTTTCTTGACGGCCGATCACGGGAACGACCCGACCACGTCATCCACCGATCACGCGCGCGAGCGCGTGCCCCTTCTGGTTGCGGGCCCGCGCGTCCATCCGCGATCGCTCGGTGAACGATCCACCTTCTCCGACCTCGGTGTGACGGTCGCGGAATGGCGGGGGGTCGACTTTCGCGATCACGGCGTGTCGTTCCTCGCGGAGCTGCTCGCCGCGTGAAGCAGAGCCTTTCAGGCGCCGCGTTGGTCGGCATGTCGTCCGCGACATCGGATGCGGACTGGCGTGAGCTGCGCGCGATGGCGTTTGCGGCCCTCGACCACGCGTACGCGCCGTACTCGCGCTTTCGGGTCGGCGCGGCGGTTCGGTCGCGGGATGGTCGCGTTTACTCCGGATGCAACGTGGAGAACGCGTCGTATCCGGCGTCGATGTGCGCCGAACGCGGTGCGATCGCGACAGCGGTCGCGGATGGCGCACGCGACTTCATGGCCTTGGTGATTGCGACCGACGCCGCCGACCCCGCGCCACCGTGTGGTCTGTGCCGACAAGTCCTCGCCGAGCTGGGCCCGCGTCTCGAGGTCCTGAGTTGTACCAGTCGAGGCGGGGAGTCGCGTTGGTCCATCGCATCGCTCCTGCCATCTCCGTTCACGCCGCATTCGCTCGATCGTTCGTGATAGGCCGGCGCGTCGTACCCGTGAGGGCGATGTGTCAGGCGCACCGGAACCATCTCTCCGTGGAAGGTCGGAGTGCCCGTTTCTCGTAAGCCGGGTCGCACGCTGCTCCTCATGGGACTCCTGGTCGCGGTAGCCACCGTGATCGGTGCGTGTCAGGAGAATCTCGCTGGTGGGGCGGCGTGTCCATCCCTGTGTCCGGACACACTGACGGTGAAGGACATCGTCCTGTCCGGCGCCGATGCGTTCGACACGATGACCAACGTGGTCGGCGTCCCGCCGCTGGGTACCGAACAGCAGCTGCTGGTTGCCAACTACGTGCAGGGGGGCGATTCCGTGCAAACGGCCGCCATCCTCCGGTTCGATTCGCTCATTCGGATCCTGCCCGACACGGATACGCTCGCGGCGCCCAAGCCGATCACGCGCGTCGATTCGAGCGGCCTCAGGATCACGGTGCTCGCACCCACCGACTCCTCGCGCGACACGATCCTCGTGCCGGACACCGTGACGTTCCTCGTGTACGA
>DASYXE010000197.1:0-3561 GCA_035935375.1 Gemmatimonadaceae bacterium
CGTGCCCGCAACATGAAATGTCGCGGGCACGGGTGGCCGTCGTGCGCATTGGGAGGCGTCGCGGACGGCGTTACGGCTGAGATGGCTTGGACTTGTCGAATGTCGGTGGCTTTACGGTAATGGTGCGGCCAACGGAGTCGACGCGCTCTTTCGCCTTCTCGGTTGCGTTCTTGGTAGCGGCGTTGATATCGATGTTCGGAAGGCCGGCGACCGGTGGCGCCGCCCCGGCGCCCGTGGTGGCTCGGCTGTGCGAGTCCGATCGCGGCTTCGGATCCGATGGCTTCGCATCCGATGGCTTCGTCTCGACCGGCTTCGCTTCTGCAGGCGAGTGCTCGGCACTGGGGTGGGAGTCGGCCGCACGCTCGGTGGGTCGTTCGCTTCCGGCGGGCGGAGTCGATTCTTGCGGCGCCGGTTTCGGTGCTGCGCTACGCGCTGCCGGACGCTGCGCCGCCTTCGACCGGAGCGCGACGCTGCCCGCGGTCGCAGAGACCGTGCTCGCATCTTCAGCCGCCGGACGCTCCATGAAGAATGCCCAACCGGCTGCGCCCACGACGACGATGACAGCGGCTGCCGCGAACACTTTCACCCAGTTCCGTCGCGGCGCCGGCGTCCATTCGGCGACTTCCTCGGTCTCGTCGACGGACGTGTCGCCGCCCAACCGGTCGTGCGACTCGAGGTGCGTCTGGTGATGTACTTGTTCCCACGCGGTGCTCTCGGCACGAGGCGGAGCAGTCTCGACGCGCGGCGCAGTTGGCGGAGTGAATCGCGTGACTTCCGGAGCGACCGGCGACGTTACGGCGGCAAACGCCGGCGAAGCCGGCATCGGATGCTCGGGAGCCTGGGGAGGAACCTGGCGTCGTAAGGCAGGCGACGTGGGCGCCTCGATCCACGGCAGCGTTGTCGACTTGGTGACGGACTCGCGCATCGGTCCCGTGCGCGGCTCCGTGCGCTCGGTGCGTGCGACGCCGCCGGACTTGCGTGCTCCGTTCGACGCGGCGGCCGGGGAGGTCGGCACGCTCGCGTCGGTGGCCTGCTGGGTGTTGCCGCTGGTCCGTCCGCGCGGTGTGGCGTCAGGCGAGGGCGGCCTGAGCTCCACCGTCAATGAACCGGCCGCCGGCGCTGCGTTAGGCATCTGGCCGCGCAGCCGTGCGGCGCGGTCGCGCAGGCCACGCTCCTCGTCATGGTTGCCACGAGCGGCGAGCACGTCGGCAAGCGCCTCGATGCTCGGCGCGAGCGATGGGTCGTCCGCCTTCGTCGTGGACTCTTTCGATGCCAGCGCGCGCCGCGCGAGCTGTTCGGCGGCGTTCAGATCGCCCTCGGCTGCGCGGACCTTCGCCAGGCTGGCGACAATCGCCGCAACCTCGGGATGATTCTGGCCCAGCGCATGCTCTTTGATCGACAGAAGCCGGAGGAGGAGCGGCGCAGCGGACGTGAAATCGTTCTTGCGGAAGTAGAGTCGCGCGAGATTGCTGAGCGTGACCGCGACGTCGGGATGCGACTCGCCCAACGTCTTCTCGCTGATGTCGAGCGCGCGGCGAAAGAGCGGCTCTGCCTGCGCCAATTCGCCACGCGTGTAGTGCAGCGCGGCGAGATTGTTGATGTTTTGCACGAGACCGACGTGATCGCCGCCGAGCATGCGCTCGCGAATCGCAAGCGAGCGCCGGAAGAGCGCTTCCGCTTGCGCGAGATCCTTCTGTCGGTATTTGAGCTGCGCGAGGTTGCTGAGGCTCGTCGCCAAGCGCGCGTTGTCGGCACCGAGAAGCGTCGCTTCGCGGATCGCCGCGATGAACGACTGCTCGGCTTGCGCGTAGTCGCCTTGTGTGAACGCGCGGCGGCCGTTCTCGTTGTGCCCTTCCCAGCGCGTTTCGACGGTTTCGGTCATCCGGACTCCTCCCGTGGTACAGACGCGGAGGAGGTGGACCCTGTAACCGCTTGGAGATTCAGTCTTGCGCACCCTCTCGGATGCTCAGCGCTCCATCACGGAAGTGCGTCGGGATCGTAGCTCGTTTCGACCGCAACAGCGAAACGTTTCGAGGCAATGCAGGCCGTTCCGCGGCACCGCGGACCCTGCTCAGAGACCGAAGCGCTTCCCGCGAGCCGCTTGCAACAAGATTCGTGCGTAGATCACGTGGCTCATCACCAGTGCCAGGAACAGGAGGCCGACACTGCAGATGGCTATGAACGACTCGGTGCGATCGATGCCGTACGGCAGGCTGATGAACGCCACCAGGGCATAAATCAACACCAGTCCGCTGGCCGCACCGAGCGCGCCCAGTCCAGCCAGCATCCGCAAGCGTGAAATCGAGATCACTGCTCTTCTCCATCGACAATTGTGAGACGCACATCCGTGTGCGCTGCATGGGGCGTGCGCGACGGATCAATCATGGCCGAAAGCGCACCGCGATGTAAACCGTGGTGTGATGTCGAATCGGCCGATCGAGCGAGTAGCCGGCTCCGGCGAGCACGTGCGTGTCGGGCACGTGGATCGCCCAGAGGCCGGTCTCATCGAGCGAGGTTTCGAGACCGGCAATGCGGTGCCAGTCGTGCAGCTCGGACCCGGCACTGGCGGCCCAGAAATACGGGCTGACGATGCCGAGGGGAAGGTCGATGCGATACGTCGCCACGCGCCGGCCAACGGCAATGCCGAGTGGAGCGGCCGGCATCGCCGCGCGCTGCGCCGATAGTGCGCCGTCGAACAGCGGCGGAGTCGTGCCGCCGAGCGCGAACTCTTCATAGGCGGGCGCTCCGCGCGCAGCTTGTCCATACATCGCGCGCGCAGCGAGTCCCCATCCGGCGCGCTCCACCTCGAGAGCCGCCGCGACCATCCCGCGTGCCCACGACGTATCCGCCGTGCGGCCGCCGGCGCCGGTCACGGACACGCCTTCGTCGATACGCCAGTCGTTAGGCGTTTGGCGGAATGCCCCACGATACTCGGCGAAGGCGAGCGTGCGTGCGTGATGCGCGTACTGCGCGCCATCCAGGTCGCCGGCTGACACCCCCGCGCGCAGCGCGTGCGCAGCGCCTGTGTACCGGCGCGCGAAGGACGCAATCGCATCGCCGCCGGCATAGCGTGCGTCGAGATACGTTGGAGCCGACACGCCGCCGTGCTGTCGCGACGGGCGTTCATCGGCGTAGAAGCCTTCGGCGCCGAGCACGACCGGCCATCCCCGCCATGCGCCGCCGGCCGCCGCGCCGCGCCACGTGCCGCGATCGCCGTATACGCCGCTCGCGATCCACGTTAGGCGGCCGACGGGGTCGGTCCCAGAGATGATGGCGCCAAGCGACTTGCCCTCGGCGCCCAGGTTGAAAGTCGGCAACGTGATGAGGTTGCGCGGACCAACGCCGTAGGAGTGTGACGCGTGCAGAGCGGCGCCGGCGAACGAGTCGGCCGTCACCGGAGCAGGCACGGTGGCGGGCGCGAGCGCGGGCGACGTCGCGAGCGTCGGCGGCAGTGACGGTGTGTCGGGCACCGAGGCGAGGTCCAGACCCCCGGCGTGGAGCCGCAGGAAGTACACGCTGTGCGATACGTGATCGGGCTCGGGATCGGAGGCGGCACTCGCG
>DASYXE010000198.1:0-6078 GCA_035935375.1 Gemmatimonadaceae bacterium
CCAGATGTTGTGGTCGCTGTCGATCACAACAGGATAGGTCACGTTCAGCTCGCGGACGGCGCTGTCGACGTTCGCGGGCACTTTCTCGAAGCCGAATTCGGGTGCGTGTACGCCGATGACCACGAGGCCCTGGTTCTTGTATTTCGCGGCCCAACTCTGGAGATACGGCAGCTGCCGGAGCGAGTTGATGCACGAGTACGTCCAGATGTCGACCACCACGACTTTCCCGCGGAGCGACTTGGTGGTGAGCGGCGCGGAATTGATCCAGCCTTTGTCGCCTTTCAATTCGGGCATCGGGCCTTCGTCGCCAAGAACCGGTCGAACGAGAGCAGAGGTCGCCGCGACGTTCCCCGGGCTGTGGACGACTGCGACCAACGCCGCCGTTAGGGCCGTCAGGCGTGCGGGGCGAATCCAAGTTGAAGCCATCGATCGTGATGTCCGGTGAGCGTCATCCTCGAACATCGACACAATGCTCGTGGCCGTCAACGGACAGCCATCACTGGCTGAGATGGAAAATCAGCCGCGGTCACAGCGGATTGATCAGCAGTCCCTGGTGTGTCTTCCTCTGTCCAGCTCAGAAATGACATGCCGTGCTCTGGGGCTGCGCCGTAACCCGATTCACTCGGCCCGCAGCGCGATCATGGGGTCGCTCGCCGCCGCGCGTCGCGCCGGGATCCAGCTCGCCACGAGGGCCACGACCACGAGCAGCGCCGCCGCGCCGACGAACGTGAACAGGTCGGTGGGCGGCACGCCGAAGAGAAAACCGGCGAGGAGCCGCGTCGCAGCGAGCGCCGCCGCCAGACCGATGGCGATCCCGATGCCCGCGAGCAGGAGCCCCTGCCGGAGCACCATCCCGAGGATGGTGCCGCGCGTGGCGCCTAACGCAACACGCACCCCGATCTCCCGCGTCCGCTGCGCGACGGTGTACGCGATCACGCCGTAGATCCCGAGCATCGCCAGGGCCAGCGCGACCGCGCCGAGCGAACCGCTGACCAGCGCGGCGAGCCGCTGCGGGAACAGCGACATCGCCGTCGCCTCCTCGATCGTCTGCTGGTCGAGGATCGGGAGATGGGGGTCGAGAGTGGCGACGATGCGGCGGAGTGCCGGAGCAACGCTGCGCCCGGCGCTCGTGCGCACGAACAGATTCGTTTCCGGCTGATACCACTGCGTCAGCGGGACGTAGATGTAGTTGAGCGACGGCTCGTCGAGCGACCGGTACTTCGCGTCGCGTGCGACGCCCACCACGGTGATGACGCCGTTCGCGTTCCGCAGCGTTTGCCCAACGACGTTCGTGGTGCCGAAGACGCGCCTCGCGAACGTCTCGTTGAGGATGGCGACCTTCGCGCCGCCGGTACGGTCGGCGTCGGTGAACGCGCGGCCCGCGACGAGCGGGACGCCTAACGTGGCGAAGTAGCCCGGGGTCACCACGTTCCAGTCCGCGTCCCAGCCGGCTTCGCCGCCGGGCGCGGGGTGGCCGTCGATCGCGATCGGCCCGAATCCCATCGCGCTGCCCGATAATGGCAGCATCGCCGAGAGCGCCGCCTGCGTCACGCCCGGCACGGCTCGGGTCTGCTCGAGCAACGCCTCCGCCTGCGCGATGCCGCGCGTCGAGTCGTAGCCCGCGAGCTCGAAGTTCAGTGAAACGATGTCGATGCCGTGCGTCGTGATGCCCGGGTCCACGGCACGCGCGCGCACGAGCGACCGGCCGAACAGGCCCGCGACGACGAGCAACAGCATCGACACGCCGAGCTGCGACACGAGCAGCACGCTGCGTACGCGGTGCCGCCGGGCCGTGGCCCCCGTGTCCATCTTGAGCGCGGGCACGAGATCGGGCCGCACGCTCTCGAGCGCGGGGAGCGTGCCCACGAGCACGGCAACGAGCAGCGTGAGGCTGAGAGCGAACACGAGCACCCGCGCGTCGATGACCGGGTGCACCAGTAGGGGCACGGATAGTTTGGGAACCAGCGACATCAGCGCCGCAATCAGCCACCGGGAAAGCACCAGTCCCATCGCGCCGGCGGCCAGGCCGAGGACCATGCTTTCCGTGGCGAGCTGCCGCACGAGGCGGCCGCGCGACGCGCCTAACGCAAGCCGGAGCGCGATCTCGCGCCGGCGGCGCACGGCGCGGGCGAGCAGCATCCCGGCCACGTTGGCCGCGGCGACGACCAGCACCAGCCCCGCGACCACGAACAGCACCAGCATGAACGCGCCCACCACGGCGTGTCCGTCGCCCGGAATCATCGACAGCGGCGCCACGCGGACGCCGTCCAGGTCCGACTCTTTCGGATACGCGGCACGAAGCCGCGCGGCGATGGAGGCGAGCTCGATCTGCGCCTGGCTCGCGACCCGATCCGGTTTCAGGCGCCCAACGCCGATGAGCCAGAGCGATTCCCGCTCCGTGAACCGCGTGCGCGAATGCGACACCTGCGCCCATGCGTGCAGCGGCAGCCAGAGATCCGGCGCCAACACGAACGGTCCCTGAAATCCAGGAGCCGCGACGCCCACGATCGTAAACGGCGAGCCGTTGAGATCGACCGTTCGCCCAACGACGCTCGAGTCGCCGCTGAAGCGCTTGTGCCAATACCGGTCGCTCAGCACGATCACCGACGCGGGATTGCGGTCCGTATCGTCGCCGGCGCCGAAGAAGCGCCCCCGCGCCGGACGCGCGTCGAGGACGTTAAAGAAGTTGCCGGACACGACGCTGCCTTGCACGGCCTGACCGTTGTCGTGGTCGACGAGGCTGAACGCCCTCGGCTCGAGGTCGAGTGCCGCCAGCGACGCGAGGCTCGGTGCGCGCGCGTAGTCCGTGTACGTCAGGTACGAAAACGTGTCGAAGCCGTGACCGTGGCGCGTGCTGCCGACGGTGACCACGCGGTCGGCACGGCCGACGCCGGCCGGCGACTGGAGCAGCAGCGCATTCGCGATCGTGACGATGGCCGTGGTGGCGCCCACGCCGATGCCGATCGACACCACGGCAACGATGGCGACGAGCGGCGCGCGGCGGAGGCCCCGCAGCGCGAGCCTGGTGTCGGTGACGAGCGACTCTATCCATAGCCCGCCGCGCGCCTCGTGCGCCTGCGACTCGATGACGGTCGCGTTGCCGAACTCCCGGCGCGCGGCAATCAGCGCATCGGTCCGCGAGAGCCCGCGCGCGGCGTATCGCCCGGCGGCCTGCTCGACGTGCGCGCGCATCTCCTCGCGCATCTCGTGGGCGCGGCGCCGGAACAGCAGGGCGGAACGCGCGCGCAACAGCATTCGGGTGACGAGCGACATGGCGTTAGGCTCGCTTCAGAATGGTGGACAGCGCGCCGGCGAACCGCTCCCACTCGGCGCGCTGCGCGGCGAGCTGCTTGCGGCCCGCGGCGGTGAGCGAGTAGACGCGGGCGCGGCGGCCGGTATCGGTTTCCTTCCACGCGGCGTGCACGAGACCGCGCTCTTCGAGGCGGTAGAGCGCCGGGTAGAGCGATCCGGCGTTGACTTGTAGCACGTCGCGCGAGACGGCCTGGATGCGCTGCGCCAGGTCGTAGCCGTTGGTCGGCTCCGAGCGGAGCATCTGGAGGACGATCAGGTCGAGCGTGCCTTGCAGGAGCGGAGCAGGTTTGGTCATTGGTCGGCAGCACTAGGGTGTCTAGTTATATAGACGGACTAGTGCTCCGGCAAGTTTCAGCGCGGCGAGCGGGTAGCCTATGGGTGTCAGCCGACCCCGTTGCGCACCAGGTGACGCAAGCGCTCGCTATAGGCCCGGCTCGAGCGCAGCCGCGCGCCATCCGAAAGGACCAGAACGAACTCGCCGTGGGTAAAGGGCTCGATGCGCTGCACGCGATCCAGGTTGACGATGGCCGATCGGTGGATGCGCATGAACTGACGAGGATCGAGCCGCGCCTCGAACGCGCCAATCGGGCTGCGCAACATGTACGCGACGCCGCCGACGTGCACGCGCACGTAGTTCTCGGCCGCGTCGACCCAATCGATCTCCGCCGGCTTGAGAAAGCGCATCTCATCGCCGCGACGTACCGCAAAGCGTGTCGCATAACGGGCATCGGACGGCGTCGTTTGCCGAAGCGCCGCCATCGTCGCTCGCGCCTCGTCACCGTCCGCCACCTCTGGATTGCCCGCGGCTCGAGCCTGCTCGCGCAAGTGGAGCTGATCGATCGCGCGATCTATGGCGGCATCGAGACGCGCGCGCGATACCGGTTTCCGCAAATAGTCCAGCGCCATCGCGTCGAACGCTTGCACCGCGTACTGGTCGTACGCCGTCACGAAGATGATGATCGGTCCACGCAAGCCGCTCGCTGTGTCCGCGATCGCATCGACCACGTCGAACCCGTTCATCACCGGCATCTGAACGTCGAGCAGCAGAATGTCCGCCTCGAGGCGCGCCGTATCGACGACGGCTGCCTGTCCGCCTGTCGACTCGCCAACCACCACGACGTCATCTCGCTCCGCCAGCAGATCCCGCAGCCGGCCGCGAGCGAGCGGCTCGTCGTCCACGATCAACACGCGCCGTGGTGCCATTCAGGCCGTCCGATATGGTACGTCGATGACGACGGTGGTCCCGGCCGCGTGCGGCGTCATGACTAACGAGAAGTCGGCCCCGTACAGGACCTCGAGGCGCCGTCGCGTGTTCGACAGCCCGATTCCGCGGCTGGTCTTCGGGTGCTCCGATGCGTCCGCTCCGGCACCGCACGAGTCGTGCACTTCCATCCGCAGTCGATCGCGATCCGCCGTTGCCGTGATGCGGACGCATCCAGGTCCGTCGCATCGGGCCAATCCGTGCTCGATCGCGTTTTCCACCAGCGGCTGGAGCATGAACCACGGGACGAGGCCGGCGCGGGCCGCCGGCGTGGCGTCGACCTCGGTGACCAACCGCGTGCCGAACCGGTGCGTCATGATGCGGACGTATCGTGCGAGCTCGGCGAGCTCGCGCTCGAGCGGCACCTGCTGCGGCTGGGGGTTGCCTAACGCGCCGTGCAGCATCTCGCTCAGGTCCGTGAGCATGTCCTCGGCGGCGCGAGCGTCGCGCCGGATGAGCGCCACCGCCGTGTTGAGCGTGTTGAAGAAAAAATGCGGCTGCAACTGCTGCGTGAGCGCATCCAGACGGGCGTGTGCGAGCTCGCGCGCGAGCCGCGACTGCTCGAGGTGCGACTGCTGCACGCGCCTGTACAGCTCGACGGCATAGATGGCGAGGGCGATGCCGATGAGAAACAGCATCTCGGTAAAGAAATTCGCCACGAGCGCCGTCCGAACGCTCCGCGGCGCCGGCGGTGCGAGTACGCGCGTGAGCGGCACGAGCACGGCGTATTTCAGTGGCACGAACGCCGCCGCGGCAAGCACGATGAGCGCGGCGCCCAGCGCTCGGCGGCCAGGGACGACGGCGTAGCGCCGAACGAGCCACACCAGCAGAGGAGCCAGCGCCAGGCAGGTGTACCAGTCGAGGGCGCGCCCGATGACGAGTGACCGCCACTCGATCGTCTGTCCGTGTTGCTGGAGGTAGAGCGCGGTCTGGAGCACCGACAGCGCGGCGAGCGCCGACCACACACCGATAGCGATTGCCCAATCGCGTCGCGCGTACGATCCGATGGCTGACGTCATTCGCGTCGAGGGAGTGGCCACGCTGGAATCTACGAAGCCTGCGAGGCGCCGGAATGCGCTTGCATCGTGATAGTGCCGAGTGGTCACTGCCGTGGGCCAAATCGTCACAATCCGACACCGCGCGGTTGGGTTTGTGCCTACCATCTCGCGAACCCCATCTGAGATGGAGACCTCGATGCGTCTTGCTTCTGCTCTCCTAACAATCGCGCCGTTGGTCATTGCCGTACACCCTGCCACGGCCCAGACGGCAGTCGATAGTGCAGCGATTCGTCAGACCGCGCTCGACTACATCGATGGGTGGTACTCGGGCGACGCCGATCGTATGGAGCGCGCGCTCCACACGCACCTGGCCAAACGGCTCGTGTACACCGACCAAATGGGGCACAGCCGACTGGTCGACCTCACCGCCGAGGAGCTCATCCAGTCGACGCGTGCCGCGGTTGGCAAGATTCCTCGCGAGCAGTGGCGCGACTCGGTGACGGTGCT
>DASYXE010000199.1:0-3877 GCA_035935375.1 Gemmatimonadaceae bacterium
ATCGTACGCGGCTTGACCAGCGTGGCGACCAGCCGAGCGCCGCCACCGTTGACGTGGAGCTCTTTCACATCGTGCGCGGCGAGCGCTTGGGCGAGCTCGGAGAACGATACGGTGGGGGTGGGTGCCGGCGTTTGATGCAGCAGCCGATAGGCGACGAGACCAAGGACGAGCGACGCGCCGATGGCGACCAGGATGGGCCATGGGCGAGTACTGCGAGGGCGCTGACGACGGGAGCGGCGGGACATGTGGGTGAGGCGGTTCCAGCGGCTGAGCCGCGGATCTTCTTTTCGAGACGGGGCGGGCACGTGGCGTCTGCCAAAGGTAGTCAGGCGAATGACGCCGTGGTGCCCGCGATGTAACGCGCGTCGGTCGAGCGAGAGACGCGGTCAGGAAACCTTGCGGGTTTTCCTCCTGAGGAAGTCCATGAGGATGAACTGACCGAGGGTCATCGTGTTGGTGAAATACGCCTTGCCACGGCTGATGGCCGCGACGCGTTTCACGAACTCCACGAGGGCCCGGTCGCGGGCGAGCATGAAGGTGTTGATCATGATGCCGCAGCGGCGGCAGTCGGCTACTTCGCGGAGCGTCTGCGCCGCCACGAGGGCGTCGAGACCCATCGAGTTCTTGTAGATCGTTCCGTTAGGCATCGTGAGCGCGCTCGGCTTGCCGTCTGTGATCATCACGATCTGGCGCATGTCCTTTTTTTGCGAGACCAGGATGCGCCGAGCGAGCTTCAGACCTTCGGCCGTGTTGGTGTGGTACGGGCCGACCTGGGCGTGCGCGAGCCGGGCGAGCGGAATCTCTTCAGCGGAATCGTGGAAGAGCACCACGCGGAGCGTGTCGCCCGGGAACTGCGTGCGAATGAGGTGCGTGAGCGCCAACGCCACCTTCTTGGCGGGCGTGAAGCGATCCTCGCCGTAGAGAATCATCGAGTGCGACGTGTCGAGCATGAGCACCGTCGCGCACGATGAGCGGTACTCCGCCTGACGGACCATCAAGTCGGCGTAGTCGAGATCGATCGGGACATCGAGGTTGCCGTTGCGAATGAGCGCGTTCTGCAACGTGGCGTTCACGTCGAGGTTCATCGTATCGCCGAACTCGTAGGTTCGGCTGGAGGCGTCGGCCTCGATACCAGTCGCGAGATACGGCGTGTCGTGGCTGCCGAAACTCGACTTGCCCAGCGAACCCAGAAGGCTCCTGAGGGTCTTGAAGCCGAGGAAGTCGATTCCTTTTTCGGTGAGCTGGAACTGCACGTCGCGGGCGGCGGCGCGGGCGAGTCCACCGGGACCGGTTACTTCCTGATGGCCGGCCGGCATCTGCGGCGGCGCCTCGAGATTGAGATAGCCTTCCTGCACGAGGCGCTGGATGATGTCGTCGAGCAGCTTGGCGAGCTTGGCGGTGCTTTCGCCATCATCATCGGCGTCACCGCGCAGCGCGTCGAGCATCTCCGGTGTAAACTGTCCGCTGTCCATCAAGGCATTGAGAATCGCCTCGCGCAGGGCCTCCATGGAGCGATCGGCATCTCCGCCGAACTCGCCCCAATACGGGTGCTGCATCTTGCCGCCGGCGAATCCCGACTGCAGGAGAAAATCGGCGAGCTTGTCGAGGAGCGATTGGAGGTCGATGGCGTCTGCCATCTCGGGACTGAACTTCGAATACGTGTGCGACCGCATGCAGCCACCTTGCCATCGGTTGGGCGAAAGATCAAGCATCGCGTGTGGCGCGCGTGCAGACGGTGACGCAGCGCGATACGCACTCCTCTATATCTAACACTCCACTCGCCGCTCGCGTTTCGGTGACGCTTTCTCCTCCATCGTTGGAACAGCGCAGCCGGTCGGTAACGCCGTCCAGCGTGGCACCCGTGCCCCGCTATCGGAATCCGATTCGGGTGCTGATGGTGCATCGCAACTTCCGCCTCTTCTGGTTGGGGCAGACGGGGTCGGTGATCGGCACGTGGATGGAGTCAGTGGCCACGGGCTGGCTGGCACTGCAGCTCACGAACAGCGCGTTCATGGTTGGGCTGGTGTCGGCCGCGGGGTCGTTGCCGGTGTTGCTGCTGACGCTGTACGCGGGCGTCGTGGTGGACCGTCATCCAAAGCTGAAGGTGGTCAGAACGACGCAGACGCTGTTTCTGGTGCAGGCGGCTGTGTTGTGGTGGCTCGACTGGTCGGGGCACATCACCGTGGCGTGGTTGGCGCTGATCTCGCTGATCGCGGGTGCGATCAACTCGTTCGACATTCCGGCGCGCCAGTCACTGATGATCGAGCTCGTTGGGCGGGAAGATGTGGTGGATGCGATCGCGCTCAACTCGAGCGGATTCAACGTGGCGCGCGTGATCGGCCCCGCGCTGGCGGCGATCGTGATCGATCGGTTGGGCCTCGCGTGGTGCTTCGCCATCAACTCGGTCAGCTTCCTGCTGGTTCTGATCGGCTTGTCGATGATCCGCATGCCGGCGTACGCCGATCGTGCGGCCGCCGGCGCTCGCCGTGGCGAGGGTGGATCCTCGATCGCCGGGTTAGTCGAGGGACTCCACTTCATGTCGCGCACGAGGCCGGTGCTGCTGCTCATGATGCTGGTGGCGGTGTATTCGGTGTTCGGCATCCCATTTCTCGTGCTGATGCCGGTGTTCGCGCAGCAGGTGCTGCACGGGAACGCGCAGACCTACGGGACGTTGTTGGCGGCGGTGGGCATCGGGGCGGTACTGGGTGCGCTGTCGCTGGCGATGGTGGGTCATCGCGCGCGGCGCGGGCAGTGGCTGGCGTACGCGTCGGTGTCGTTTTGCGTGTTTCTGTTCGCGTTCTCGTTTACGCGATCGTTGTGGTGGTCCGTGCCGCTGCTGGCGCTCGTGGGATTCGCGATGATTCAGAACAACGCGCTGGCGAACGGTCTCTTGCAGACGCTGTCGCCGGACCATCTGCGCGGGCGCGTGATGGCGGCGTATGCGTTCGTGTTCGTGGGCATGGGGCCGATCGGGTCGCTGCTCGCCGGGACGGTGGCCGAAGTGGCCGGAACGCCGGTGGCGGTCGGCGCGGGCGCGCTGGTGCTGCTGGCGTTCGCGGGCTGGGTGTTATGGGTCCGGCGGGAAGTGAAGACGCTCTGATTCCGTTAGGCGGGCGTGGCGAATTTCTCGCGCGCGAGCCGGATGACGATGCTGGCCGCGCCATCGACGCCGAGCCAATCCGTGTTCAGGCAGAGGTGATAGTTCTCGTGGGCGCGCCAGGACCGCTTCCAGTACGTTCGGACGTATTGCTCGCGCTGGCGATTGGTGTCGTCGACGACTTTTTCGGCTTCCTTCTCGGACAGCGAGAGGCGGCGGGCGGCTCGGGCGACGAGCGCGGGGCGGGGCGCGTAGCAGAAGACGTGGATGACGTCCTGGCGCGAGGCGAGCACGGACTGGGCGCCGCGTCCGACGATCACCGAGTGGCCGCGGCTCGCGGCCTCGATGATGATGCGCTCGGTGACTTCGATCAGGCGTTCTTCGCTCGGCGGCAGGTCGGCGTCGGCGGGACCGGGCAGGATTTCGGGAGCGCCTAACGCAAGCGTGGCGGCCAGGCGCTGGGCCAGGGAGGGCACGCGCTCTTCGCGCGCTTCGACCTCCGCCGCCGGTGTGCCTAACCGAGCGGCGACCTGGTCGACGAACGCGTTGTCGAGCAGCTGCCAGCCGAGCTCGTGCGCAATGCGCTCGGCGACCTCGGAGCCGCCGGAGCCGTACAGGCGCGACACCGTGATGATGGCCATGGGAAGTGCCGGGCGTGCGAGTTAGACGAGGCGCCGCACGCGCAGGTGCTCGACCACGCGGAAGCCGAGCGCATCCCAGGCGGCGTTGGCGACGGCGTTGTCGGACGCGTTGTGCAGGCGAAGCTCGGTCAGGCCGCGC
>DASYXE010000200.1:0-6431 GCA_035935375.1 Gemmatimonadaceae bacterium
GACGTGCCGCGAGCCGTGCCTAACTGGCGGATCGCGGCGATCACCGGTCCGGCGCCGGCGGGTCCCGTCCAGCGGACATAGCGGCCATCCGCGACGGCCGTCGCCGCGCCGAGGTCGGATTCATCGAGGCGCGACACCACCGGTTGGCCGCGCCAGTCGCGGTGGGGGCGCGAGTCGGATGGCGTCTCTGGTACGGCGGCTCCGTCAACCGAGCCCACGCCGACGGCGAACAAGTGGATGTGAGCCCTGGCCAGCACCTGCGCGCCGTCGTGCATCGCACCTTGCGTGGCTTCGCCGTCCGTTAGGAGCACGACCGTGTGCGAGCCGGCGCCACCGTCGCGGGCGAACGTCGTGGCGGCGAGATCGAGAGCGCCTTCGATGTCGGTGGCCGGGTCGGGGACGTCCTCCGTGGTCACGGCATCGATGAAGCGCGCGAAGATGCCGTGATCGGTGGTCAGCGGCAGCTGCAGGAACGCGTTGCCGCCGAAAACCTCGAGGCCGACGCGGTCGTGCGGCAGCGAATCGGCGATCGCGCGGGCAGCGGCTTTGGCTTGGGCGAGACGCGACGGGTACGCGTCGGCGGCGTTCATGGAGCGCGAGAGGTCGAGCACGAACAAGACGTCGCGCGACGACCGTTCGACGGACGCGCGGGATGCGCCCCACTGCGGTCGAGCCAGCGCCGCGACCACGAGCGTCAGCGCGCACATGACGAGCGCATCGGCCGCGACGCGGCGGCCACGCGGCGGCAGGGCCGACGTGCGCGCGACGAGCGACGCGTCGCCGTAGCGGGCGCGGTCGGCGCGACGGCGGCGCTCGCGGCGGACGAGCGCGTAGATGCCTAACGGCAGCAGCGGCGCGAGCACCAGGAGCCAGACCGGGGCGTCGAGGCGCATCCTCAGGGCACCGTCCGGAGCCACGTGGTGCGCAGCGCGACCTCGAGCGACAGGACCACCAGCGCCGGAATGAGGAACCACCCCGCATGCTCGTTCCACGTCAGCACCTCGCGCTCCTCGAGCGTCGTTTGTTCGACGTGGTCGATCTGACGCACGATGTCGACGAGGGCGCGCTCGTCCGTCGCGCGATAGTACGTCCCGCCGGACGTCGCGGCGACGGAGCGCAGCAACTGTTCGTCGCGCGCGCTCAAGACCGCCGGCTCTTCACCGTACGCGAGCTCGCGGCGCTGGTACTGCTGGCCCATACCGCGTACCCACGCGTCCGTGGGCAGGCGAGAACCGGGACGCGCGCTCATGCCGATCACATAAATGCGCACGCCGATGGCACGCGCGATGCGCGCCGCGACGAGCGGATCGGGGGCGCCGGTGTTGTTGCCGCCGTCGGTCAAGAGCACGATCACGCCGCTGTGGCGCGGCAAGTCTTTGAGATGGTTCTCGGCCATCGCGAGGGCGGTGCCGATGGCGGTGCCGTCCGGGAGCAGGCCGATATCCACGCGATCGAGGAGTTCCGTTAGGACATCGTGATCGTCGGTGAGCGGGGCTTGCGTGAACGGGCGGCTGGCGAAGACGACCAGGCCAATGAAATCGCCGCGGCGCTGGTCGATGAACCGGGTGAGGACGCGCTTGGCGGCGGTGATGCGATTGTCGGGCGCGAAGTCGAGTGCTTTCATGGAGCTCGAAATGTCGAGCGCGATGACGATGTTGCGACCTTTGGTGGACACGTCGCGGACGTCGCCGGGCGAGCGCGGTCGGGCGAGGGCGACGACGAGCGCGAGCAAGCCCACCGCACGCAGCGCGACGGGCCACCAGAGCGCGCGTTCGCGTCGCGAGCGCGGCGCGGAATCGAGCAGTGTGAGCGCCGGGAGTCCGAGCGCGGCGGCGGGCGGACGGCGGCGGCGCGGCCAGGCGAACCAGAGGTAGGCCGGCACAAGCGCGGCGAGCGCGAAGGCCCAGGGGTCAGCGAAGCGCATCTCGTGCTCCTGCGCCGGTGGCGGCGTGCGCCGATGCCGCCGACTCGTGCCACGCCTCGAGCACATCGGCGGCGCGCTCCACGAATGCCAGCGCGGCATGGAAATCGGGGCGGAGGCGCGCGAACTTGACGAGGTCGGCTTCGCCTAACAGAGTGCCGGCGGCCGCGGCAGAGAGGGCGAGCGGCGCGGGCAGCGTGCGGAGCAGCTCCGGCGTGGTGCGGTGCGCGGCCGGGATGTGGTGCGCGGCCTCGAGGTAGCGGCGGAGCGTGTCGGAGACGTCGTCGTAGAAGCGGGCGACATCGCGGCTCGCGAGGTCGGAGTCGCCGAGGGCGCGGAGCCGGGATCGCGCTGCCTCGTAGGCGCCGAGCGGGGGCTCGACCGGCGCGGCGGGCATCGGAGCGGGCCGACGTCCGCGGGCGCGGAGGGCGACGGCAGCGCCCGCAGCGGCGAGCAGCGCCGCGACCACCGCGAGCCACCAGCGCGACGCCGGCCCGGCGGATCCGCCTAACGACGCAATCGGGCGGATGTCGCGCATGGCGATCGCCGTATCGGGCAGCGTCGCCATGACCGTGACGAGCACCGCGCCGGAGACCACCGAATCGGGCACCTCGGCGCCCGCGTGGCGATACGGGAGCGCGAACGCCGGGCTCGTGAGGCTTCCCGTCTGGAAGAACGCGATGCGTGCGCGGTAGCGGTGCCCGCCGTCGGCGGCGCGCGGGAGCGTGTCGATGGCCAGGAGCCTCACGCTGTTGGGCAGCGAGTCGCGCGGATGCGGATCCCCGGCGATCGACGCGCCGTCGGGGAGCGTCGCCCGCAACTCGATGGTGACGGTGTCGCCGACGGTGACCGTGCCGCCACCGGACGCCTCGAAATGCTGGGCTCGGGCGCTCGCCGGGGTGAGTCCGGTCGCCAGCGCGGCGAGGCACGCGTACGCCAGGCGCCTGCGCACGTCAGTGCCGCATGCGGCGCTCGCGCCGCCGGAAGAAGCCTAACAATGGAGCGACGTAGCCCTCGGCCGTGTGCAGCCGGATCAGGTCGGCGCCGGCGGTGCGCAACCGAAGGGCGACGGCCGCGTCGCGGGCGGCCGCGGCGCGGCCGAACGCGTCGCGAACGTCGCCGCGCCCGGTGTCCACCCACCGCCACGCGTCGCGCTCCGGATCCCGGAGCGCGACGAGGCCCACGTCGGGCATGTCCACGTCCCGCTCGTCGACGAGATGCACGCCGATCGTGTCGTGCCTTCGCGCCACCGTCTCGAGCGCCCGGTCGTACGCGCCCGCCATCCAGTCGGAGAAGACGAACACGACGGCGCGTCGCTTGAGGATGCGCATGGCGAATTCGAACGCCGCCGCGAGGTCCGTCCCTCTGCCGCGCGGCTCGAACGACACCATCTCGCGAATCACGCGCAGCACGTGCCGCTTGCCTTTGGCCGGCGCGACAAACTGCTCCACATGATCGGAGAAGAGGACGGCGCCGACGCGGTCGTTGTTGCGCACGGCGGCCAGCGCGAGCACGGCGCTCACCTCGGTGGCCAGCTCGGCCTTCGTGCGCCGCCGCGTGCCGAATACGTCGGACGCGCTGTGGTCGATGAGGAACAGCACCGTGAGCTCGCGCTCTTCGGTGTAGCGCCTAACGTACGGCGTGCCCGACCGCGCCGTGACGCGCCAGTCGATGGTCCGCACGTCGTCGCCGGGCAGGTAGGGCCGCACGTCGGCGAACTCGACGCCGCGCCCCTTGAACACGCTCGAGTATTCGCCGGCCAGCACGTCCTGCACCAGTCGCCGGCTCCGAATCTCGAGCTGGCGCACTTGTCGCAGGACGTCGGGCAGATTCACGGTACGCGCAGGGCGTCGAGGATGCGGTCGAGGACTTGATCGGCCGTCACGCTCTCGGCGTCCGCCTCATAGGTGAGAATCACGCGGTGGCGCAGCACGTCGTGCGCGAGCGTCTTCAAGTCCGACGGCGAGACGTAGCCGCGTCCGTCGAGAAAGGCCTGCGCCTTGGCCGCCCGCACCAACGCTATGGCAGCGCGCGGGCTCGCCCCGTACGCGACCAACGGTGCTAACGGAGCAAGACCGGCCGCCGCCGGATCGCGCGTCGCCCGCACCACGTCCAGCGCATACTCGCGTGCCCGCGGATCGAGATAGATGTCGTCCACCATGCGGCGCGCGATGAGGATGCGCTCGGCGTCCACGACGGGTCGCACGACCGGTACGGCACCGCCGGTCATCCGATCGAGCATCGCGCTCTCTTCGTCGCGCTCCGGATAGGTCACCAGCAGCTTCATCATGAACCGGTCGACCTGCGCCTCGGGCAGCGGGTAGGTACCTTCCTGCTCGATCGGATTCTGGGTTGCGAGCACGAGAAACGGCTCCTCGAGCGGGTAGGTGACGCCGCCGATGGTGACCTGTTTCTCCTGCATTGCCTCGAGCAGCGCACTCTGCACTTTCGCGGGCGCACGGTTGATCTCGTCGGCGAGGATGATGTTCGCAAAGATCGGCCCGTGCTGCACGGTGAATCCGCCGCTGCGTTGGTCATAGACCATGGTGCCCACGAGATCGGCGGGCAGCAGATCGGGCGTGAACTGCACGCGACGGAACGACGCGTCGATCGACGCCGCGAGTGCGCGAACAGCCAGGGTTTTTGCGAGGCCGGGCACACCCTCGAGCAGCACGTGCCCGTCGGCCAACAGCCCAACGAGTAAGCGGTCGATCATGGCGCGCTGACCGATCACGACGCCGCCCAGCTCGGCCCGCATGCGCTCGACGAAGGAACTTTCGGTGCGCACGCGTGCGTTGAGCGCGTCGAGGTCCGTGGTCGTGCGGATGTCGAGGGCCATGAGGAGAACTATAGACAGGGAAGCGGCGCCTGGCGGCGCCTGGGGGTAGTGCCGCACTGGGGAATCGGCGGCTGGCGCCGCCTCCCCGTCAATACGCTATATTTGTAAGTGCTGGGAGGGTTCCGCACCGCGGAACCAAGGCGTTTCCCAACCGGCCCCCCAGCTCGGTTCCACTCATTACCAATGGGAGATCAGATGAACCTACCCGTCGCAACGCTCCGTCAGACCAACCCGAACGCATAGACCGCGACGGGACGCTCGAGTCCCGTTCGGCAGCATATGCTCGGTCACGCGATGGAGCGGCGTGCACTGCGGTGCCGCTACCTGGTCATCGGCAGCGGGGTCGCCGGCCTGCACACGGCCTGGCGCGCGTCGCTCTCGGGCGACGTCGTGCTCCTCACCAAGCGGTCGCTGTTCGATAGTGCGACGGCGTATGCGCAGGGCGGCATTGCCGCCGCCATCGGCGCGGGTGATTCGCCGGAGCTGCATCAACAGGACACCCTGGCCGCGGGTGCCGCCATGTGCGACCGCGCGGCGGTGGACGTGCTGGTGCACGAGGGACCGGCGCGCGTCCGCGAGCTCCGCTCGGCGGGTGTGCACTTCGATCTGGATCCGCGCGGCGAGTTTCTGTTAGGCAAAGAGGCCGCGCACTCGGAGCGGCGCATCGTGCACGCGCACGGCGACCAGACCGGCGCCGAGGTCGTGCGTGCGCTCGTCGAGCGCGTGCGCGCCACGCAGCGGGTGCGCGTGCTCGAGCGCACCCGGGCGCTGGAGTTGATCGTCGAGGACGGGGTCTGTTTCGGCGTGCGCGCGAGCCAGGCGGGTGTGCCGCTCGAGATCCACGCCGACGCGACGGTGCTCGCCACCGGCGGGTGCGGCCAGGTCTACCGGTACACGACCAATCCGGCCGTCGCCACGGGCGATGGGATCGCGCTCGCCTACCGCGCGGGCGCCGAGCTCGAGGATATGGAGTTCGTCCAGTTCCATCCGACGGCGTTGGACACGCCCGAGACGCCGCTCGCGCTCATCTCCGAGGCGGTGCGCGGCGAGGGCGCGATCCTCATCAACGCGTCAGGCGAGCGGTTCATGCCCGGCCGCCACCCCGACGCCGAGCTCGCGCCGCGCGACGTGGTGGCGCGCGAGGTGTTCCGGGAGCAGCAGGCGACCGGCGGCGTCCGCCTCGATGCCACAGCGTTAGGCGCAGGGTTCGCCCAACGATTCCCGGGCATCTTCGCGCTGTGCATGGCCCGCGGCGTCGACCCGCGCGTCGAGCCCATCCCGGTGACGCCGGCGGCGCACTACGCGATGGGCGGCATCGTGACCGACCTCGCGGGACGGTCGACGCTGCGGCGCCTGTACGCGTGCGGCGAAGTCGCGCGCACGGGCGTGCACGGCGCCAATCGCCTTGCGTCCAACTCGCTGCTCGAGGGGCTGGTGTTCGCCGAGCGCGTCGCGCGCGACCTGGAAACGGTTGCACCGTTGGACGCCGTACCGCCAGCACCCGACTGGAGCGTTCCGCCGCTCACAGACCGCGGCGCCGCGCAGGTGGCCGCGAACATGGTGCGCGAGACGATGTGGAAGTACGCGGGCATCGTGCGATCGGCCGATGGACTGCGCACCTGCCTCGCGACGCTCGATGACATCGAGCGCCGTCTCCCCGATGGGGCCACC
>DASYXE010000201.1:0-7062 GCA_035935375.1 Gemmatimonadaceae bacterium
TCGGTCCACCACTTGGCGCTGTTGTCGCGCGTCGCTTCCTGCTCGAGGATGTACGGCATGTTCTGCTCGCGGAACGCGCCGTTGTGGAACCAGTCGTCGCCCATCCAGCCGTCGACCATCGGGTTCATCGGCACGGAGACCTTGAGCGCGGGATGCGGGTGCACGAGGCCCATCAACGGCTCGAACCCATCGTACGAGATGCCGAGCTCGCCGACGTTTCCGTTGGTCTCCGGAACGTGTGTGATGAGCCAGTCGATGGTGTCGTAGGTGTCGGTCGACTCATCCACCTTCGTGGGATTGAGCGGGCCGACGAGCGGGCGATTCATCACGTAGTCGCCTTCGGAGCCGTACTTGCCGCGGATGTCCTGGACGACGCGGATGTAGCCGCCGGGGATGATCACCTGGAGCGCGTTGTCGTAGCCGTTGAGCTCCGGCGCGAGGTGTGCGCTCTGCGCGTACGACGTCGTCGCCGTGGCGTCGTACGGCGTCCGCGTGAGGAGGATCGGCGCGCGGTGCGCGCCTTTGGGCACCAGGATCACCGTGTGGAGCTTCACGCCGTCGCGCATGGGAATCATCACGTCGCGGCGCTCGTAATCGAACGTGGACGTGGCGGGCGCGAACTTGGCCGGCGTCTCACTGGGGAGCGCCGGCGTCTGCGCTGCCCCGCGCCCCACGGGGAGCAGCGACACCAGCACGGCGACGAGCGCGGCGCGGAGCAGCGCGTTAGGCAAGGAGAGCAATGACATGATGTGATCCACAGGGGTTGGACCGGCGCGAACGCGACGGTGGCTCACTGATCCGGCGCCAGCACCTCGTTCCACTCTCGAATCGTCCAGCGCGCGACGACGCCGTTGGCCACGAACGGATCGTCGCGTACGAACTGCTCGGCGGCGGCCCGAGTCGAAAAGACTGCCATCGCGCCGCCCGCCGGCTCATCGGTAAACGGCCCGATCAACAACAGCCGGCCATCGTCGTGATAGGTATGCCAGAGCGCGCGATGCCCGGCGATGTTGGCCATTGCCTTTTCGCGATAGTCGGCGGTCCCTTCGTACGTGACGACGTACCTCATGAGCGACTCCCATTGCTGCGGCGCCGTCGCGGCAGAGACGGGCGTGAAGGACAAGAACGATGTCGCGCACAAAAAGACGGCGTGTGCGCCGTCGGCGCAAGATCGGCTGCCGTCTCGGATTCCCTCCCCTTGACGGACTAAAGGAGAGGGTATACACTCCTTTTGGCAACCTAAAGGTGAGACGCCAATGCCGGCCGATCGCGACGATGTGCTCCAAGGTACGCTCGATATGATGGTCCTCAAGACGCTGAGCCTCGGCTCGATGCACGGATGGGGCATCACCGAGCGGCTCGAGCAGGCGTCCAAGGGCGTCTTCCAACTCAATCAAGGCTCGTTGTACCCCGCCCTCTATCGCCTCGAGGGACAGGGCCTGATCAGCTCCTCATGGAAGACCACGGAAAACAATCGCCGCGCCCGATACTATGCGCTCTCGGCTGCCGGGCGCCGGCAGCTCGCGCTCGAGCTGGATCGTTGGGCGAGGCAGTCGCAGGCCGTGAATCTCGTGTTGCGCATGTCGCCCACCTGATCCTCGAGGAGTCAGCCATGCACCTCACGCTCGCGCAACGCGTGCGCGCCCGCCTCCGCCGCGTCGTTGGATTGTTCAGGCACGACATGGACGCGCGGTTGGACGAGGAGATGCACTTCCACATCGAGATGCTCGCCCAACGCAACCGGCGCGCGGGCCTGTCGCCCGACGACGCGCGGCGCGCCGCACTCGTGAAATTCGGCGGCCGTGACAAATGGACGGAAGCATCGCGCGATGAGTATCGCAGCCGGCCACTGGACGACGCGGCGCGCGATCTGCGTCACGCGCTGCGCACGCTGCGCGCGTCGCCGTCCTTCACGATGGCCGCCGTCGCCACGCTGGCCATCGGCATTGGTGCGACCACCGCCATCTTCAGCGCCGTGTACGGCGTGCTGCTCGAGCCGTTGCCCTTCCCCGACCAACACCGCCTCGTTTCGATTTACCAGAACAACCTCGCCAAAGGCATCGAACGCGACGCCGTGGCGCCCGGAAATTTCGTCGAGTGGAGCACGCGCCAGCGTGTCTTTTCCGACATCGGTGCCGCCGAGCCGTTCGGCCTCAAGTACTCGAGTCCGGAGGGCGAGCAGGAGATCCCCAACTTCAACGTCACCCGCGGCTTCTTCCCGGCGCTTGGCGTGAGGCCGCGACTCGGGCGCTTGTTCGACGACACCGACTATCAGCCCAATCGCGCGCTGTCGCTGGTATTGTCGTATGGCTCGTGGCAGCGCCGCTTCGGCGGCGATCCGCACATTGTCGGGCGCACGATTCTGATCTCCAAAGCGCCGGCAACGATCATCGGAGTGCTGCCGCGCGACTTCTCGTACCTCGAGACGCTGCGCGGCGAGATGTTCGCCCCCAAGGTGTTCGATACGGTCGAGGTCAACTTGCGGAGCGACGCGTGGTACTATGCCGTGGGCCGGCTGCGCCCGGGCGTCTCGATGGCGGCGGCGTCCGCCGACATGCATCGCATCGCGCTGCAATTGGCGGCCGCGTATCCAGCCACGAATCGCGAATCGGGCGTGACGCTCGTGCCGCTGCGGGACAGCATCGTGGGCGACACACGCACCGCGTTGTTCCTTCTGTTGGGCGCGGTCGGCTTCGTGCTGCTCATCGCGTGCACGAATGTCGTCAACCTGCTGCTCGCGCACACCAACCGGCGCGCCCACGAGTTCGCGATCCGCGTTGCGTTAGGCGCCGGGCGCGCGCGCGTCGTGCGACAGGTGCTGACGCAGTGTGCCGTGATGTCGGTCATCGGCGGGACGGCCGGCGTGGCGGTGGCCTATTGGGCCGTGGGTGCGATCCGCCGCCTGGCGCCCGCGTCGCTGCCGCGCGTCGACGAAATTCGCGTCGATGCCTCGGCGCTGATGTTCGCCCTCGCCGTGACGATCGCGACGACGCTCGCGTTCGGCGTCATGCCGGCGCTTCGCGCCGCGCGCACCGATCCCCAGTCGGAGCTGGCAGCGGGTGGCCGCACGGGCACCGGCGCTCGGCAGCGCTCGCTCCGCCGTACGTTCGTCGCGGCGGAAGTCGCCCTCACAGTCATGTTACTCGTCGGATCGGGACTGCTGGCGAGAAGCTTCACGTCGGTCATCCGGCGCGATCGCGGGTATCGCGCGGACCACGTCATCGCCGCGACCATGTTCGTATGGCAATGGACGCCCACCGACGCCGACCGCATCGCGTTCGTTGGGCGGCTCGTCGACCGCGTGTCGCACCTGCCTGGCGTCATCGACGCGGGTGTGACGTCGTCGCTGCCGCTCATGCAGTCGATCGGCGTCGACCACGGCAAGGTCGGGATCGTTGGGCATCCGGTGCCGCCCGGTTCCGAGGCGACCGCGCACATCACGTCGCTCACGCCCAGTGCGTTCGGCACGCTCCGCATGGGTCTGATCGCCGGCCGGTTGTTCACGGTGTTCGATGACTCGACCTCGGCCCGCGTGGCGGTCATCAGCGAGGGCATGGCACGCCGCTTCTGGCCTAACGAGAATCCCATCGGCCGGCACCTCACGATCGGCTTCTACGACAGGCCCTCCGACCGCGAGATCGTCGGCGTGGTGCGCGATGTTCCCGGTGCGGCGCTCGACGTGTCGCCGGAGCCGACCATTTACCTGCCGCATGCACAGGCTGCCACCGGCTCGTTTTCGCTCGTCGCGCGCACGGCGATCGAACCGGCGGCGCTCACCGCCGAGTTGCGCCGGACGGTGGCGGAGTTGAATCCGGAGATCCCGGTCGCGAGCATGCAGACGCTGGACGACATGGTGTCGGACTCGCTCAAGCCGCGGCGGTTCGTGCTCGCGCTGTTCGGATGCTTCTCCCTCGCCGCGCTCGCGCTGGCGTTGGTCGGCGTCTACGGCGTGATCAACAACGCGACGCTCGAGCGCTCGCGCGAATTCGGGGTCCGAATCGCGCTCGGCGCCGGACCCCGTGCCGTGATCGGCATGGTCATGGCGCAAGGGCTCGGCGCCGCGTTAGGCGGCTTGGCGCTCGGGCTAGCGGGCGCGGCGGCCCTCACCGGTGTCGTGCGCGGCATGCTGTTCGGCGTGGCGCCCGTGGATACGATCACGTTCGCGTCGGTCGCCCTCGTCATGGTGGCGACGGCGGCGCTCGCCTGTTACCTGCCGGCGCGCCGGGCCACGCGCATCGACCCGCTCACGACGCTCCGCACCGGCTAGCGACGCGCGGTCGGACCTGCGTCAGGCGCCGTCGAGCGAGGTGAGCTCGGCGATGGGGGCGCCGTCGACGCCGGTCAGCGGCACGCCCAACAGTACGGCGAACGTCGGTGCGAGATCGAGCAGCGACGGCTCCCGCTCCAACCGTCCGGCACGCAGGCCGGCTCTCGCCGCCACAAACCAGCCGCCTGGCCGGTGTTCGCCGCTCCGCCCGTAGTCGTTCGCGCCGACGATCGTGCCGATCCGCGGCGAGCGCGCGATGACCCGCGCGCCGGCGCCTCCGGCCAGCGCCGTGCTGCCCATCGCCGCGCGATCGTTCCACTCGACGAGCAGATCTGGTAGCGCGCCGAGTTGCTCGCCGTCGTAGAGGTCGCGCGTGCGAATGAGCCGCGAGATGAGCGGCGCGCCCGTCGTATCATCCACGATCGCGAGCAGATCCGACTCGAGCTGCGCGACGAAGTGCTCCACGTCTTCTCCGAGCCTGAGGACGCCGCGTCGCTCGCGCCCGGCAACGTTGAGGCGAATGCCGCTCACCGCCAGCCCGTTCGACACCGGGAAGCACCGGCTTCGGCGGGGCGCGACACCGATGCCCCGCACAGCGGGCGCTGCGTGAGGCCAAACGCCCCGAGGTCGCACGGCGGACAATGGTACGCGCGCCGCGGCGGGAAGCGCGCGCCACGCCGCAGCCGCCACCCCGTACGCGCGCTCGCGCACCGTCGGCCCCAGTCGCTCGGCCGCGCCTAACGAAGTGAGGAGGTCACGCAGCAGGAAATGTGCGCCGTAGCGGTGCGACATCCCGTGGGCGGTGAACACGACGCACGCGGCGTCCCCCGCCGCGGCGATGATCTCGCCGATCGCACGATCGATCGCCCGGTACACCGACCGCATCGGGTCCCCGGCCACCGCCGAGACGGACACATCGTACGCGGGATGGCTGCTGTCGTGAAGATGCCAGCATTGATGCCCAACGCAGTGCGCCTCGCTGAACACCTGCATGAACAGATCCCACCCGCCGCGCCGCAACAGCTCCAGCGTCCACGCCGTCTTGCGTTGCACACCCGCCTCGAGCGCGATGACAAAGTCGCGATACCCACGTGCACTGCGGGCGCCGACGTCGCACGAGACACCGGCAGGATGCCGGCCCCACCTCGACTCGATCCATGATCCGAGCTCGGCGGGCCTGGTCGAAAAGCCGAAGAACGCATCGTGCGCGCCCCACTCGACCACGTGGATGCCGTTCAGATGCTCGGGTTCGGGCGCGGCGAGCGGCACGTCGAGCACGGCCACCCGCTTGCCGGCTCGATGCAATGCGCGCCAGAACGGCTCGCGCTCGACGAACGCTCCGCGGACGCGGTCGGCAATGCGATACGTACCGGGAACCAGCTGCCATTGGTAGTGAAAGCCGTGCCGAGCCGGAGTGGTCGCCGTATACAGCGACGGCCAGGTGGATCCCACGAAAAATCCCTCGAGACCGCGCGTGCGCCCCGTTAGGCCGCGCGCGGCAAGGGCCGCCAGGTTCGGCAGCGTGCCGTCGGCGATCCAGGTCTCGAGGAGCTCCGGGCTCGCGGCGTCGATGCCGAGCACCAGCAGCCGCGCGGGTCCGCCCGTCATCGCAACCGGCGCAACGTATCGCGCACGAGGTGCCGCAGGAACGGCGCATACCGCCATCCCGTTGGCTGCAGCAGCGAGGTGAGGTGCCACCGCCAGGCTGCGCCTAACGCACCGGCCCGGCGGTCGTGGTCGGCGGCGGCGTGGTACGCGCCGGCGATGCGGGATCGCAGCGTCCGCCGCACGTCATCGGGAAGCGGCAGTGCGATGATCCGGCGCAACGCGGTCACTTGGCCAAGAACGTACGCGCGCGACGCCGACTCGGCCGACGGGCTGCCGACGGTATAGATCACGGTCGGCGTGTCGCGCCACACGATCCGGTGTTCGGATGCCAGGCGCAGCCCGAGATACGTGCACTCGAGAAAATCGGGCATACCCTCGAATACGTCGGTGCCGACGCGGTCGGAGCGACAGAGCCACGATCCCGGCAAGAGCCAATTGTGGGCCAGCATCGCGCGCAGCGGATCGGCGGACACATCGTCGTACGACGGGACTTGCAGGGTGTTGCCGCTCCCGTTCCGGCGCCATCCGTTCGTCACCACCGCCGCGCACTCGGGCTGTTGCTCGAGCGCGCGCAGCCGGAGCGACAGCGCGTTGGGCACGAGCAGGTCGTCGTCGTCGAGCGCCGTGAACCATGGCGTCTCGACCATCGCGCGCCCGGCCGCGAGCGCCGCCGAAAGGTTCGCTCGGTCCCGGACGACCAGCGTGATGCGTGGATCGGCGCGCAACGACGCCTCGACGGCGGGGTCCCTGTGCGGACCGTTGAGGACCACGATCACCACCGGCCGCACATCGCACTGCGTCGCCGCGCTCGCGATCGCGGCCTCGAGCGACGCCGCGCGTTCGCCAAGACCGCGCGTCGGGATGATAATTGTCACCGCCGGATCCGTCGAAATCACGATGTGTGACTACCCCGAGGAGAGAACGTGCTGCTCGACGCCCGACAGTTCACGGACGCGACGACACTCGACACCGACGTGTGCATCGTGGGCGCGGGTCCAGCGGGGCTCGTGCTGGCGGCCGAGCTGGCGGGCCGCTGCGACGTGATCATCCTCGAGAGCGGAGGCGATCGCGCCGAGCCCGAGGTTCAAGTGCTCAACGATGGCGACCTCATCGGGGACGAATATGCGGGTCTGAGCGCTACGCGCCATAGGCAGGTTGGGGGCACGTCGCATCTCTGGAACACGCCG
>DASYXE010000202.1:0-5603 GCA_035935375.1 Gemmatimonadaceae bacterium
GAACGCAGGCGCACCTCCACCTCGGCGCTCCCGATCGTACTCTACTAACTGTTCGGACTCGAGTTCTTTGAGGTGGTGTCGCACCGCGTTGAGCGACACGCCGAGGCGCTCCGCGAGCTCGGCCGCGGTCAGGCGGCCAGCCGCAGCGGGCGCTCGTTTGAGCTCGATGAGAATCGCTGCCCGCGTGCCCTTGGGCCCGCCGGCAGCGAGTTGCAGATCGTGGTGCAGCACGACATCACTCCACACTCGGTCTTGCAATCCTAAGTGAATCACTCGGGATTGTCAAGATAATGTGGCAATTTTGGCGTAAATTGTAACTGCTTGATGTCGTGCTACTTACGGAGTGTTTTGCTAGCGCTTGAACGCCACGAAGACGACAAGCAGCGCGACGATCGCGCCCAAGCCGATAACCCACGGAATGAGCGGGTTGCGCTGCCGCTTTGCGCCGCGCGTGTACTTCCGCGACTCACTGGTCACCACGCGTTCCAGGAGCACCGTGTTTCGACGGCTGAAGGAATCGTCGGCGTGGTCCTCGAACTGGACCAGGCTGATGCCGGGCGGCAGCTGGCGCCGGGTGAAGGTGAAGATCGTGTCGCCAATCGCGATGCGGTCGCCTTCGACCAGCATCCGAGGCGTGCCCACCGGAGCTTCGTTCACGCGCGTGCCGGTCGAGCCCATCGAGTAGATCACGAACTGTCCGCCCTCCGATTTCACGTCGCAGTGGAAGCGGGACACGGTCGGATCTTTGAGCACGATGCTGCAGCCAATTTCTCGTCCGACCTGTATGACGCGCTTCCTGAGCGAATACGCGCGTCGGGCGCTCGAGTCGATGAGATATGACGCGGCCGGTTCGCTGAGCGGCTCGGGGCGCGGAGAGTCTTTCTCGTCGAGGAAAACGAAGCGTGCGGAGCCGGCCGCGATCACGTCGCCTGAGTTGAGTGCTGCGCCTTCGGTGGGCGTCTGTGAATCGTTCAGGACGACGATATTCTGCGCCGAGGCCGGGACGACGCGCGCGCCGTCCGATTGCGTCTGCACGCGAAAGTGGCGCGCCGCGAGATCGCGGCCCGTGAGACGCCACGTGGCCTGCGAGCCGCTACCCACCACAAGCTCTCCATTCAACTCGCGCGGGTTGTCCTCGAGGTCGGGCAATCCTTCGAGCTCAAGAAACGGCATCGGCAAAATCTCCAGTCTGCAGTCCGGTAGTCGGCATTTTGTGGTGTGATGCTCGTCGCCCTTGATATACCCACGAAGAATGGCGGAGTATCACGCGAAAGCACACCGGCCTCGTCACGGCGGTCCCATCCGCATCGTATTAACGCGCGATCGGACGGCGTGGCAACATTCGCGCGGCCGGGGTACGCGATAACGGGGCGGTGGCGTTGAGGTTCGCGGCGTCCGCTCGCATTTTCCATGACATTGCGTGAAACAACGCGCCGCTTCCTCCCCTTTTGTTGGCCATCCGTGGCAGTCTTGATTCGACCCCGTTTTTCAACTCGCGCAGGCCACCGACACGCCGCCCTCGCTTTGCTGGGCTCGGCGCTGTTGGTCGTGGCGTGCGACGGAGCGGACAAAAAGGCAGCGACGCGCGCAGAACGTCCGCCCGTCGTCGTCGAGAGCACGAGCGTTGGCGACACGCTCTCGACGGACACGGGAGCCGACACCGCGGGGCAAAACGCGACAGCCACGGTGCACGTGGAGGACACGGCGCGCGTACGCGGCGCCGGCATCGAGCAAATCGGTCACCTGCCGCCACTCGCGGATTCGATCGCCAACCAGATGACGTTCTTCGCGACGTTCCAGGCGACGTTCCTCGCGGCGTCGCGCGCGAAGCACCTGCTGTTGGACATCGGGCGCGTCGACGCAAAGCTCAAGGGGAAAGCGCGCCTGGCGGCGTATCACGCGGCGGTGCAGCAGATGTCGCCGGTGAAAGTGGGCGACCGTTTCCTGTTGCGCGGCCCCTGGGGTTCCAGTGACGCGACGGTGACGGGCTTCGATCAGTGGCACGGCCGCATCGTGGCCACGCTCCAGGTTCCGCCTAACGTGGACAGTCTGGCGCGCGAAAAGCTCACACTCGTAGCGTTCGCGGTACGCGCCGACAGCGACAGCGCGGCGGCGCCCTCGGTGGACAGCTGCGCGCACCGGGGTCCGGTGGATTCGACGATGCTGGCGCGCGCGGCGGCGGTGCGCGACTCGCTCATGCTCATCCTGCAGGCCGACACGGCGCACATGCCGCCCGACGTGCTCAAGGGGCGCAAGCTGTCGTCGTCCCAGATCTACGGATGCTTCGGTTCGGCGCACGTGTTGCTGTTCGCGAATTCCGCGGCGGACGTAAACCGGTACACGCGCGAGTTCGCGGTCTTGATCGACACGACGGGACACGTGGTACCGCTGCACGTCGCCGATATTCGGTTCAAGGTCCACGATGCGATTCGCGCGCTCGACGTGGATGGAGACAAGGTGGACGACGTGTCGGCGATCGGACGCGGCGAGCTCACGGGTGGGACCGTGTTGTTGCGGCTGGATCTCGCGAAGAAAAGGTTGACGTACGTTACGAGTGGATTTGCCTGGGAAGACTTCTAAGTTCAAGAAATCAGACGTCTGGAGACCGACATGAGTTCGTATAGCACGCAAATGGCCGCCGCGCGCAAGGGCGAGATCACGGATGCGATGCGCGTGGTCGCGCGGCGTGAGGGGCTCGACGTGGAGGTGGTGCGCGACGAAGTGGCGCGCGGGCGGTTGATCATTCCGGCCAACGTGCGACATCTGGCGGGGAATCTCGAGCCGATGGGCATCGGGAAAGTCGCCGGCGTGAAGATCAACGCGAACATCGGGAACTCGGCGGTCACGTCGTCGATCGGGGAAGAGCTCGAGAAACTGCACCTCGCCGTGCGCTACGGCGCGGACACCGTGATGGATTTGTCGACCGGCAAGGACATCGACGCGGTGCGCGAAGCGATCATCGGTGCGTCGACGGTGCCGATCGGCACGGTGCCGATCTATCAGGCCGTGCTGATGGGGAAGGAGCTCGAGGAGCTCACGGCGAACGATTTGTTGGACGTGATCGAGCATCAGGCGCGGCAAGGCGTGGACTACATGACCATCCACGCCGGCATTCTGCTCGAGCACCTGCCGCTCGTGTATGGTCGAGTGACCGGCATTGTGAGCCGCGGCGGGTCGCTGCACGCGGTGTGGATGATGCACCACCGGCGCCAGAACCCGCTGTACGAGCGGTACGACGACCTGCTCGAGATCTTGCGGGCGTACGACGTCACCATTTCGTTAGGCGATTCCCTGCGGCCGGGGTCGGTGCACGACGCGAGCGACCGGGCGCAGTTCGCCGAGCTCGAGACGCTGGGCGAGCTCACCAAGCGCGCCTGGGCGCGCGACGTCCAGGTGATGGTGGAAGGGCCCGGGCACATTCCGATGCACGAGATCGAGATGAACGTGCGCAAGCAGAAGGAGATTTGCCTCGAGGCGCCGTTCTACACGCTCGGCCCGTTGGTGACGGACATCGCGCCCGGCTACGACCACATCACGAGCGCCATCGGCGCGGCGATGATCGGCTGGTATGGGGCCGACATGCTGTGCTACGTGACGCCCAAGGAGCACCTGGGCCTGCCTAACGCCGAGGACGTGCGCCAGGGTGTGATCGCGTACAAGATCGCGGCGCACTCGGCGGACATCGCCAGAGGCCGCGCCGGCGCGCGCGACCGCGACGATGCGTTGTCGCGGGCCCGATACGCGTTCGACTGGAACGAGCAGTTCCGGTTGTCGCTCGACCCCGAGCGGGCGCGCGAGTACCACGACGAGACGCTGCCGGCCGAATACTTCAAGAGCGCCGAGTTCTGCGCGATGTGCGGACCCAAGTTCTGCTCGATGCACCACTCGCGCACGATCGACGAGGGGATCGCGCAGCTGGCCCGCGAGCAAGGCCTAACGGAAGACGCGCCCGTGGTGGCGGAGGAAGCAGCGGCCGCCGCCGGCGACTGAAGCGCGGTGGCGCTGTCGTCCCGCGAGCGCGCGGCGCTCCGTGCCCAGGCCAATCACCTCGATGCGACCGTGACGGTCGGTGCGGGCGGCATCACGCCGGCCATCGTGCAGTCGCTCGAGGATGCGTTCCGGTCGCGCGAGCTGGTGAAGATCCACATTGGACGCCACGCGAACGTCGAGGCGCGGGATGCGGCCGCGGAGCTCGCGGGCGCGGCGCACGCCGACGTGGTGCAGGTGATCGGGCACACCACAACGCTTTTCCGCGTGAATCCGGAGCTCCGCGCCAAGCAGGCGAAGCGCGCCGCGCGCGACGCTCAGTGATGCGTCGTGTCCGACGGGAGCTTGAGCACCCGCAACGAGCGGTGCTCGAGCTCCACGTTCAGCGCTTTCACCCGTTTCGTTTTCAGGTCGTCCCAGCGTGCGAGCGCGGCGTCGAGGCGTCGTTCGAGCGCCGGCACCACGGCCGCCGCTTGTGTGGTCGGCTCGGCGTCGGCGCTTTCGATGACGGTGAACGCCGCGAGCAGATCGCCGTTGAGCCGTACGAGGTCGTCGTCGTTAGGCGTTGAGGCGCCGCGATGCTCGCCGGCGAGGGCGGCGAGGCCGGCTTCCACAACGGTCATCGTCTTCGACATGCCGCCCGTCGTGTCCGCGGCCTGCCTGCGCAGCCCCGACAGCTGGGTCCGGAAGGCCCGCACCTCGGCGAGCGCGGTGTAATCGCGGTGCATGGCAGCGGTGAGGCGCTGCGCGAGCGTGAGCTGCCGCGCGAGAGCGGGCGCGGTCGTGTGCACGCGCGGGTCCATGCGCACCTCGAGCGGCTCGGTGAGCGTGCGGCTCCCGACCGTCAGGCGGACGGTGTACCGCCCCGGCAGCACGCTCGGGCCTAACGGAGAGCGCGGCGTGTCGTGCAGAATCGCCGAGATCGGGTACTCGTGCTCGAGCGCGTCCGGTGGTGGATAATGCAGGTCCCACACGAAGCGGTGCATGCCCGACTCGGCCGAGAGCCACTGGAACGGCTTCACCCAATACGTGGGAACGTTGAGCTCCGTGTCGGGCGGCGGTGCGACGTCGTCGCTCGAGAAGCGGCGTACCAGGGCACCCCGAGCGTCGAGGATGTCGAGCGACACTGCGTGAGGCGACGAGCCCGCGCCGATCCAGTAGTCGATGACCGCGCCGTCGGGTGGATTCCGGCCGGCCGGCTCCTCGGGCGGAAGCGGCGTGTCGGTGTTCGCGTCGCGGCGGACCCGGTACGCGGGAGCAGGCTTGAACAAAAACGCCGGCGACGATGCGATGTGGGCATCGAGCTGCCGGAGCGGCGCGATGTCGTCGAGCACCCAGAACGAGCGGCCGTGCGTCGCGATCACGAGATCGTTGTCGTGTACGATGAGATCGCGAATCGACGTGACGGGCAAGTCGAGCCGCAGCGATTGCCAGTGCGCACCGTCGTCGAACGATACGTAGACCGTGTGCTCCGTCCCGGCGTACAGCAAGCCGCGGCGCACCGGATCCTCGCGCACCACGTTCACCGGCTCGTCGTCGGGAATGCCGGTGGTGATCGACTGCCAGGTCTTGCCGCCGTCGTGCGTACGGTAGATGTACGGATGGAGGTCGTCAAC
>DASYXE010000203.1:0-3167 GCA_035935375.1 Gemmatimonadaceae bacterium
GCCAGGGATGCGTACTGCCATCCCTGGCCGTCGTGTATTACCTCACTCAGGTGCTTCGGCCGCCGCCTTGGCCGCCGCCTGACCCGCCGCTCTTTTCGCGGTTTGGATCGCTGTGCGGCTGGCCGCCCCCACCACCACCGCCTCCCCCTCTTTCTCTGTTTTTGTCCCCTTGCTGACCCGGATTGTCGCGGCCGGTTCCACCCATCCCACCTCCCTCACGGTGTCCGCGGTCCGGATCTTCGTGCGGTCTTTCCTTCGGCGTGCCGGGATTTCCACTCTGACCGGGCGGTGCGTTTTTCACGTCTCCCATGGTCGATCCCTCCTGCTGAAGGCGAGTGCCGGGCGCACACCGACGGCATGTGGTGGGCCGCAACCGGTCACCCAGGGCTATGGAGCGCACACACCGTGCCCCGCAGCCGATCGCCCCCATGGCTTTCCACCCGCGACAAAACGCCTTACCGAGCCATCGCCAGGCCGCGTCATGCGGAGCAGCAGGGTGATGCGAAGTGTGTGCGGCTGCGCTTGAGGAACGCGGGTGTTCACCACCGCCGGCGGATTGCCACTCATCCTTTGCTGCGTTGGGCTCGCCGGTTGTGATCGCCTTTCTGGTTGCGCGCCCGGCGCGTTGTCACGTCCCTGACAGCTTCGCGGTTTAGGTTCTCGTCGATCGCGGCGAGCGGGCGCGTCGACCAGCGCATCTCTTCCGCGTGACATTCCGATCGTCGCCCAACCTTTCTGGGGAGCCGCCATGCTTCGCACCAGTGTCGTCGCAGCAGCACTCGCCGCTTGCGCCTCATCGCCTCTGACGGTGTCGACGGCCGCAGCCCAGGCCGGCCACTACCATGTGGTCAAGCGCATGGTCCTCGGCCACACGCGCGCGGACTACATCATCGTGGATCCCGTTGGGCGAAGGCTCTACGGTTTGGGCGACATGGTATTCGACGTCGACAAGGACACGGTTATCGGCAAAGTGGAGGGCGGTGGCGGCGGCTACGCGATCGCGGCTGATGAGAACCGCGGGTTCGTTCGCAGCGGTGTGCTGTTCGACCTGAAGACGCTCGCCGTGACCGGACACGTCGACACGAAGGGCGATGGCATTCGGTACGATCCGGTCACCCACCGGGCGTTCACGTGGGAAGGCACGAATGCGTGGGTCGTCGACATGAAGACCGGCGCTCTCATCGCCAAGCCCAACATTGGCGACGGTCTCGAGTCCGGCGTTGCGGACGGGAAGGGCAAACTGTTCCTGAATGTCGAGGACTCGGGCTTCGTCGAGCGCGTCGATACGAAGAGCTACAAGATCGAGGACACGTATAAAATTCCGCACTGCGGACGCGCGCAGGGCCTCGCGATGGACAACGCGTCGCGCCGGCTCTTCATGGCGTGCGACACCGAGATGGTGGTCGTCAACGCGGACAACGGCAGCGTGGTCTCGCGCATTCGTGTGCCGAGTCGCGCCGATGAAAATGCGTTCGACCCGGGCACCAAGCTCGCGTTCAACGCGAACCGAGTGGACAGTACCATGACGGTCGTGCACGAGGATGCGCCGGACAAATTCACCGTGGTGGAGAAGGTGCCGACGGGCGGCGGCGCGCGCACCTGCGCGGTGGACGAGAAGACGCACAAGGTCTACGTGTTCTACTATGACGGGACATCGCGTGAGACGGCCCAGTTGGTGCTGGCCGTGCTGGCGCCCTAAGAGCTGAGGTCCGACTGTAACAACAGGTTCGGGTTCAGCGGTCGAGCGTCACGCGCAGGGCGACCGTGCTTTCATGCAGCGCGATGTCGTTCCCATCCTCGGCGCTCTGTTCGTTCTGGGCAAAGACAGCTCTCCGAAAGGCGAGGGCGACGCGCAGCGCGCGGTGCACGGCGACGTCCACGCCTGTCGTTAGGCCTGCCGCGCCCTGGCGCAGCGTCACCTCGCCGCCCTCGCGGCGCAGGCTGTTGACGCGAGGGATGCCGGACCCCTCGAGGTCCGCGAACGCGGCCATCCGCGGCGCGATCGGCAGCCGTACGGTCACGCCGCCTAACGGTACGGGCAGCTCCTGGGTCACGAAATCCTCCTGCGTCTCGTGGCGCGCGCTGGTCGGTGCAACCGTGCCGTGGAGCACGAACGTCAGGCCCGTGAACGTGATCCCGCCCCGTATCCACAGCCAGCCCGGGCCGAGCGCGACCAGTCGCCGGTCGACGGCCACCGTGGCGGTCACGAAGCGCGATACACCCACTGCCGTGCGCAACGGCGCGCCGGCCTCGAGGGTCGCGCCGTTGAACGTCACGTCGTGCGCGGGCGTGGCACGGCCGTCGAGCGACGTGCCGGCGAGCGTCACGTCGAGGCGCGTTCTCACGCCGAGTCGCCGAGCGATGCCTAACGTGTAAACGAAGACGTGGCGGACGCCGAGGTCCGGTTGGAAGGAGAGTCGCGTGCCGGCGATGGCGTTCTCGCGAACGGCCACCCATCCACCGGGTGTGCCGGCATCGACGCCGACGACCGCCTGCCAGCGTGGGATTGTGTCGGATTGCGCGGGGGCCAGACCGATGGGCGCCGCCGCCGCGAGGGCGGCGAGCACGACGGTAGGCCGCGCCCGCATGGACCGTTAGGCAGCGGCGCTCGCGGGAGCGGCACCGATGCTCACGAGACACTCACGAACGCCGCCTTCCATTGATCGGGGTTCTTGTCCTGGCGGTAAAAGGCGTCGAGGTCGACGACGAGAGTCGCGCCCTGGCGCTGGATGCCTAAGCGATCCATGGAACGCGTCGCGCGTCCGCTGATGAACGTCCCGTCGGGCTGGTACTTCGAGTGGTGCTTGGGACACTGAAAGCGGTGGTCGGCGTCATCCCATTCCAGCGCGGTATTCTGATGCGGGCATGCGAGGTTGAAGGCGTAGGCCACGTTCTGCCATCGCACGAGGATGTCTTGATTGTCCTTGTCGATCGAGACGCTGTCGCTCGCGGGCACCGGATACGTGACGCTGCTCCCCGCGCGGCGGATGGCGCGAATCCACGCGATCGGTAGCTCGAGGGCGCGCCGGCGCGGCACGCCGATCGCGAACAGCGCGCCGGCGACGACGCCGACGGTGTCGCGCAAAAACCTGCGCCGGGCGCACAGCGCGCACGCATCGGGCGCCTCGGTGGGGGCCGCATCGGGACGACCGGACATCGCCATGCCG
>DASYXE010000204.1:0-3759 GCA_035935375.1 Gemmatimonadaceae bacterium
TGGATGAGCGCAACGTGGTGCAGGTTTCCCTCTTTCCACAGTTAGGCGCGAGCCGGTGACGGGCCGGCCGGGAGGCATGTGACGCCGTCGTCGGCCCCGCCGTCAATCGAGAATGGTGTTCCAGTTCCCTTCCTTCACCGAGCGCTGGTCCCTGCCTATGCGTGTGCTGGTTGCCGTTGCCGCCGTGTCTGTCGTCGCCCTCACCGCCGGCGCGCAGGCGCCGCGCATCACACCGGCCGGTGATCCCTCGGTCAAGAGCGATTCCATCTATTCCTTGGCCGTACCCGCGGGCTCGCACACCGATGAGCCCTACGTGCTGCTGCTCGATGACGGCGTCGTGAAGATCGAGCCGGACGGGCGGCTCACGACGACGTATCGCCAAGTGGTCCAGATCCTCACGCAGGAGGCGGCCGAGCAGTGGGGGGAGCACACGTTCAGCTACTCGAGCGGCCGCGAGAAGCTGACGATCAATTGGATCCGCGTCCTGAAGCCCAACGGCGACGTCGTGAGCGCCAAACCGACGCACGAGCAGGAGTCGCTGGCACCGGTATCGTTGGACGCGCCGGTATATTCGGACCTGAAGCTGCACCGGGTTACGTTAGGCGGCGTGGCGCCGGGGACGCTGATCGATTACAGCGTGACGACGGAGACCCTGAACCCGCTCATTCCGGGCGATTTTCTGACGTCATGGAGCGTGCAGACCGGCGTCTTCACGCGGCGGTCGCGGTACATCATCGACGTGCCGGCCACTTACACCCCGCGAATCGAAGAGCACCACCTGCCGTTCGCGCGCGTCGAGCACGTGTCGAACGGCCGGCGTGTGATCACGTGGGCGACGAAGGACATCCCGAAGCCCGAACCGGAACCGCTCGCGCCCGATTCGTCGTACGGCGAGTCGATCACGATCGCCTCGCCGCGCTCGTGGAGCGACATCTCGCACTGGTACGCCGGCCTGTCGCGCGATCGCTATGCGACGACCCCGGCCATCGACGCGAAGATTGCCGAGGTGGTGAAGGACGCGAAGACGCTGGACGACTCGATCCGCGCGGTGCACCGGTGGGTGGCGCAGGACTTCCGCTACGTGTCGCTCTCGTTAGGCATAGGCGGGTATCAGCCGCACCAGCCCGCATCGATGTTCGAGAACAAGTACGGCGATTGTAAAGACAAGGCGACGTTCTTCATCGCGGCGATGCGCCGGTTAGGCGTGACGGCATATCCGGTGCTGCTGAGCGCCGACGGCGGCGTGGACCGGTCGATGCCGAGCGCGCACCAGTTCGACCACATGATCGCGGCGGTGAAGCGGCCCGACGGCTCGTACACGTACGTGGATCTGACGGCCGATCTCGCGCCCTACGGTGCGCTACCGCCGGGAGAGCCCGGTGAATTCGGCCTCGTGGTGCATCCGGATGGGACGAGCGACGAGATCACGTTCCCGTCCGATTCGGCCGCGCGCAATCTGTCGCGTGTCGATATCGATGGGGCGTTGTCCACGGACGGGCTGTTCAAGGGAGAATGGGTCCGGACGGCGACGGGCCTGCAACAATATGGATTGCGCAGCTCGATGTCGCGCTCGACGCAGATGGACTCGACGCAGCGGGCACGGGCGACGCTTGCCATCGCCAACGCAATCATTCAGGGCGCCAAGGGCGACAGCCTCCAGGTATTCGATGGCCGCGATCTGAGCGCAAAGCCGCGCATTTCGGTGATGTTGTCGGACGGCAAGATGGTGAACGACGCCGGCACGACGAAAATCCTGACGCTGCCGATTCGAGATTTTGCGGTGCCGAACGTGGTGGCCGGGCTCGAGCAGCGCGGCCCGCGCGTGAATCCGATCGACATTGAGAAGGTGTGGGGCCCGCACGAGGAGCTCGAGGACTTCACGGTGACGCTGCCCGCCGGTTGGAAGGCGCAGGTGCCGAAGTCGCTCACGGAAGCGAGCGCGTTCGGTACGTACACGGCGCGGTACACCCAACAGGGCGACACGCTGCACGTGACGCGGTCGCTCGTGGGCACCACCGGTGTGCAGCCCGCGAGCACGATGCCGGCGCTCATCGCGTGGCTCAAGGCGATGTCGGCGGACGACGTGAAGTACATCGTGATCAACGCCGGGAGCTGAGCTCGCAATAATTGGTACCTCGTGCCGCTGCTCCGATGACGGCACGAGCGTGGGACCTGTGTACGGTGTTCGCGCGCGGTCGATCGACCGCCACGAGCACCGTTCGCTCGTTTTCCCCCCACGCTCATCGAGGTGGCCATGCACTCCATTCATCGGTGCCTGTCCTTCGTCGCGATCGTCGCGGTCGCCGGCGCGTGTTCCGATCCGGTGGCCGGTCCAGGCCGAACGCCGCGCCAGGATTTCACTTCGTCCGCGCCTGTGACGGGGCGCGTCATCTTTCTTCCGCCGCTCGGAACCGGAACGATGCCAACCGGCGCGTCAGACGTGTCACGCCAGGTGGCCGTCGCGATCTGCGTACGTGCAGACACCGTGTGTGTCGGCGACCCCATCGCGCGCATCGACACGGGCGGTGGGTTGCACGTGGTGGGCGCGGCGCGCGCGGCGGATGCCGGGCGTGGATTCTACGAGGCAGTCTGGCGCGTGCCGCGCGCGCTCGGCGACACGGGGGTGAGTTTGCGCGCCAGTGTCGTGGTGGATGGAGTGAGCAGCGGGCATGTCGATGTCCGCGTACGCGGGAGCCGGGACGTGCGGCGGCCGGCGTCGCCTAACGGGGAGCTCGTCGTGTCGGGCGACGATCTCGTGATCCGGTTTTGGATCGAGAGGCCGCCGCGGCGGTTCACGGTGCTGGTTGGGACGGGCGTGCGCGGCATGCCGGGCGCGAGCGATTCGGCCTGGTCGTACGGGTCGAGGGTGCCGTACGCGTTCGCGCCGGCGCCGGGCTACGAGAACGTGATGGTGCGGGTGGACGGCATGGCTGCGCCGCCAGCGGGGCTGGTGGTGACGGATACGGAGCACGTGCTAACGGTGACCGCGGACCGGCGCGTTGTTCTGAACAAGAGCGCCCTCCCCTTGTATCAGCGGGCGCGGGCGGTGCTGTCGGCGGCGGACCCGGTGGCGGCGTACCAAGCGTATCTCGACATGGCATCGGGGTACGTGGGGGCATCGTCGCGCGGCGTCGACTCGGCGATGCAGGACGTGCGCGACGTGGAGTTTTTGGCGTTCGATCCGATTCGAGATTCTGTGGCGTTGCGGAAGTTGGACGGGGCGTTAGCCGGGCACGTGTTCATGGTGGATTCTGCGGCAGGATCAAGCGTCATCGCCACACGACATGGAACGACGCCGGCAATGTTACGCGCACTCGATGCAATGAATGAGGCGGACAGTACGGAAAGAACGGTGTTTCTCTATGTGAATGGAATTGCGACGCCGCAGTTTGGTCCGCAGGGGGCATTCGCGACTCGCTTCCATCTCAACAGCATCGTTTCCGAGATCCCCCTGTTCCGCGATCAGACTCATTTCAATGTCAGGCTCTTTTACAACCGAACATATAGCGACCAGCAACCGACTCCTGAACAACAACGTTCACATTGCGTCGCACTGTTCGCGTCGAGATTCGCCTTCCGCTATTTGGGCGCAAACTCGTTTGCACCATTCATGGCCGAGTGTACATCCGATCCAACCTATAGGCGATTCTCAGATCACGATCTTCTCGAATGTATCAGGCAGATGTGGGCGATCGTAGCCAATACCGATGGCGCAGAAGTCGATGCGCTCGCTCTAGCATCGCGCATAACAGAGCTTCG